>NZ_JACJER010000179.1:0-7280 GCF_014164185.1 Shewanella sp. SG44-6
CACTTGTTGAAGTTCGTTCAACCTCTGCAAAAGTATTAGCTGAGAAAAAAGAATTACTTCGCCGAATTGCTCGCGTTCAAGAGCAGGTCCAAGATTGGCAAAATAAAGCTGAGTTAGCACTATCCAAAGATCGTGAAGACTTAGCAAAAGCAGCCTTAGGTGAGAAACAAAAAACGGTTGGTTTATTAACCAGTCTTGAAAACGAGCTACAAGTTGTTGAAGAACATGTTGCCCGTTTAAAAGACGAAATAGCCCAACTTCAAGAAAAACTGAACGATGCTCGAGCTCGTCAAAAAACCATCATTATGCGTAAGCAAACTGCTACTTCACGTCTTGAAGTAAAGAAGCAGCTTGATTCAAGCAAAATTGATGATGCCATGATGAAGTTTGAACAATACGAGCGTCGAGTTGAAGGACTTGAAGCACAAGTAGAATCATATGATTTAGGTAAAAAGAACGTCCTTGCTGACGAGTTTGCAGCATTAGAGGCAGAAGATTCTGTCAATGATGAATTAGCAGCATTGAAAGCAAAAATGAGTGCAAAAGCACAACCTAAATCGAAAGCGTAAATTTATTCAGAGGTGAGTTATGGATATGGATCTTCTTATTGCACCAATTATCATCTTTATGGTGGTTGTGGCACCTATCTGGTTGGTTCTTCATTATCGCAGTAAGCGACAAGTGAGCCAGGGGCTCACCGAGGAAGAATTCAATCAGCTTAATGGTCTAATCGCTAAAGCAGAAAAAATGAGCGGTCGCATCGAAACATTAGAAGCGATTTTAGATACTGAATCACCAGAATGGAGAGCAAAACATGAGCTCAGCTAATGGTCGTACCCTATACCGCAACCCAAAAAGTGGTAAAGTGGCTGGGGTGTGTTCAGGTCTTGCTGATTACTTTAACTTTGAGACATGGCTAGTAAGAGTGATTGCTGTGTCGATATTGTTACTGGGTGGGACAGGGGTCGTGTTGGTTATTTATATCGCACTATGGATGATATTAGATATTAAACCACAAGACCTAGAACACAAAGAACAGTACAAAGATATTGAAATTAAAAAGAAAGTTTGGCAAGCAGGTGAGCCTGCAAAGCAAGCATTGTTTGATGTTAATCGTCAATTTAATGGATTAGAAGTCCGATTAAGACGACTCGAGGAACATGTCACATCAGACAATTTCGATCTTAAACGCCAAATCAATAGTCTTTAATTCTTCTAATGGGCGGTTATCCGCCCTTGTTCTTTAGGGGGGCCATCAGCCATCATGAGATTTTTAGACCGTTCTTTGTTTCGTGTCACTCAAACCGCGCAATCTTTGGTTCATCGCAGTACAGATCGTCATGTCAGATTAGCCGTTACTGGGTTATCAGGAGCAGGCAAAACAGCTTTTATCAGTGGTTTAGTCAATCAGTTATTGCATGCCGGTAAAAGTGCTAAGCACAATCCGCTACCCTTGTGGCAAGTCGCACGTGAAGGTCGGTTAATTGCCGTTAATCGGGCTATGCAACCTGATTTAGACATTGCCAGTTTTGATTATCAAGGCGCAATGAATGCATTAAGCTCATCACCTCCTTATTGGCCTGCTTCGACCAAAAATATTACTGAATTACGTTTAGCGATTAAGTACCAGCCACAACAAGGTTTGTTAGCCAAATTGACCGATACAGCAACCTTGTATGTTGATATTGTTGATTATCCCGGTGAGTGGTTACTTGATTTACCTATGCTTAAACAAGATTTCAGCCAATGGTGCTTATCACAACAAATTAATGTGTCATGTTTACGCCACTCACCTTTATTCAGTGCATTTAATCAGGCTGTAGAACAGTTAGACTTAAGTCAATTAGCTGACGAGCAGCAACTTAAACACATTGCCGATTTGTATCAAATCTTATTGGTTGATTTGGTACGACAACAGGGCTTTTACCACGCGCAGCCTGGGCGCATGTTATTACCAGGAGAGTATGAAAATACTCCATTATTGACATTCTTTCCCTTGCTTAGTTTAAGTCCTATTGAGCACACAGAATTATCAGCAAGCTCAAGTGACTCAAACTACCACGTTCTTAAACGCCGTTATGATCAGTACGTATCACAAGTGGTTAAGCCTTTTTACCGCGACTACTTTTCTCGATTTGATCGTCAACTAGTATTGGTTGACTGTTTAAACGCACTTAATCATGGTCAGGCACAATTTAATGACATGGGGCGTGCGTTAAACAGCATTATGGAAAGTTTTCAGTTTGGCCAATCGGGCTTAATTAAACGTTTATTTTCACCACGGATAGATAAAGTGTTATTTGCTGCCAGCCAAGTAGACCGAGTGACCCGTGATCAGCAAAGTCATGTGCTTAGTTTGTTAACCGCCATGCTGCAACAAAGCCAGCATTATGCCAACTTTGAAGGCAGTGAAGTTGAAACCATGGCGATAAGTGCCATTAAAGCCACTCAGCACGGGATGGTTAATATAGCGGGGGGTCAACAAGAAGTGGTAAAAGGCACTGGGCTTGATGGTAAGCAAGTCACTGTATACCCAGGAGATGTACCTACATCATTACCCGATGCTCAGTTTTGGCAACAACAAGGCTTTAGCTTTAGTGCTTTTCTACCGCCCAACTTGAGCCATATGCATGATAATAATCCGCAATTCGAACACATTCGTCTCGACCACCTGTTGGAGTTTCTATTAGGCGATAAATTATCTTAATAGTTTTTATTTTGAGAATAAATGTGAGCATTAGTTATGAATGAACCTACACGCAATTCGCCGATAAAGAAATCGCAATTATTTACCGAGTCAGACCTTATTGTGGCAGATGAAACTCATTCTGCTGAACAAACGATTAAGCCAACTAAATCGTTTGAAGAAGTTGATTTTATTTGTGAGCAATCACTAACAGAATTACCAGCATCAATGGAAGAAAGCATTCAACCTCCAAAATCAAAGCGTTGGTCGCTACTGGCCAAACTGTCAGTATTTGCTTTGGTGCTATTGGTGGTAGTGCAAACCGTGATGGGCTTAATTGATTCTTTGCAGCAAAGTCCATGGTTATTTGGTTTTTATGCCACAGTGCTGGCTATTGTGAGTTTGTGGGCATGTGTGATTACCCTCAAAGAATGGCGCAAATTAGTTAATCTTAAAAAGGTCAGTGATCATCAAGCTAAAGCTGAACGATTGTCACTAAGTATGCAAATGGGCGAGGCCAAATCATTTTTGGCACCAATATTGGCAAAATATCCTAATAACCAGGCTAAACAACAATATTTACAAGCCTGTAGCCATGAACATAATGATGCTGAGATTGTATTATTATTTGAAGATATTGTGTTGTCCGAACGTGATTTACTGGCCAAAAAACGTGTTAACCGCTTTGCTGCTGAATCGGCATTACTATTAGCCGCAAGTCCATTAGCTGCTTTGGATATGGCTATTATTTTGTGGCGAAATCAAAAAATGATTAATGAAGTTGCTGCAATTTATGCGGTGGAATTGGGGTACTGGAGCCGTATAAAACTGATCCGTAGCATTGTGACTAATATTATTTATGCTGGCAGTACCGAGGTGATTACCGATTTAGGAACCCAATTATTATCAGTAGAAATGACTGGTAAGTTATCTGCCCGAATTGCACAAGGGCTTGGTGGTGGTTTACTTACCGCACGGCTAGGTTATCAAGCGATGACCTTGTGTCGTCCCATTGCCTTTAATAAACACAATAAGCCTAAATTATCACATGTACATCAGCATTTACTGGGCGAATTAAAGCAGTTTACGTCGTCAATGATGTCTAAAAGTAAATCGAAACAAACTCAAACAGTCGACAAGAGTGAATAAAAAAATATGTATTTTTTTTGAACAATTCGATTTTATTGACTACATTTAGCCTCCGATCCGTAAACGGTAAAGCGTTGCGGATCTTTCGAGCTTGGTAATGGAGAAGGACAACATACCAGCAAATCAAGGAAAGAAAGGAGAATCGAATGAAATCATTGACTTTAACAGCAGTGTTTTTAGGGGCCTGCTGTTTGCTCAGTAGCCATACCTATGCAGCAGAAACGGCTAAGACGATGGCCGAACCCACAAAAAAAGTGACTAAAACGGTTGAGGCAACATCAACCAAAATGCGAAAGATCAATATTAATAAAGCCAGCGCAGAAGAATTACAAGCGCTTAAAGGTATTGGGCAAGCCAAAGCACAAGCGATTGTGGATTATCGAACCAAAAACGGTAAATTCACCGATGTGCAACAGCTCACTTTGGTTACTGGTATTGGTGATAAGTTAGTTAGCCAGAATGCCGAGAATATGAGCTTCTAGGCTAGATGCTCATTCACACTAAAAACGGAAGCAATGGCTTCCGTTTTTTTATGCAAAGCTAAAGTCATCTCAGTAAAAACTAAAATCTAGCCTTATGTCAGCTGATTATTGAGCGTTGAATGCTTGGCCATTTGTACCAATAGATTCATTACCCATCAAAAATAAATACGTAGGCATGATTTCTTGTGCTGTTTTCAATGTCTGTGGATCTTCACCAGGATAAGCTTTTGCGCGCATTTCAGTGCGAGTCGCACCTGGGTTGATACTATTGGCTCTTACGGAAGTGTTATCACATTCATCGGCTAAAACTTGCATCATGCCTTCGGTAGCAAATTTAGAAAAAGCATAAGGTCCCCAATAAGCACGCCCTTTACGACCCACACTGCTTGAGGTAAAGATAATTGAGGCATGTTCACTTTTGCGCATAATCGGCAATAACGATTTGGTCATGATGGCTTGAGCGGTGACATTCACTTTTAAAATGGTTTCAAGAGAGGTTAAATCAATATGCTCAAATGGCCCTAATGCCCCCAATTGTGACGCATTATGCAATAAGCCATCTAAACAACCAAACTGTTCAGCAATGGTGTCTGCCATATCAATATAATTCTGTTCAGTCGCACCTTTCATATCTAAGGGCACAATAGCTGGTTTGGGATATCCAGCATTCACTATTTCATCGTATACATTTTCAAGTTTTTTGACCGTTTTACTCAGTAAGATAACGGTTGCGCCGTGTTTCGCGAACTCGATTGATGCTGCACGGCCAATACCGTCTCCAGCACCAGTAACCAAGATTGTTTTGTTATTCAGTAAATCTTTTGTCGCTTGATATTCCAACATGATTAATTATTTCCTCTACGCGCAATCGCCCGTCAAATCTAGTACCGGATAAAAAATAAACGACCGTTTGAAACAAATGATTGATAATTGTGTATGAATAGGTCATTTGCATGTAACAAACTTGTAGCTAACTCAATAATTTTACGTTAACTTGAGAATAGTTGAGGACTAACATAAGTCCTTATTTGGTCGCATGATAGGACTATTGTGACCAATTCTTGGGGAAAACAAAATTATTAAAACAAGATTTGGGGAAAAAAAGATGAAAAGACTCATTTTGGGTGTTGCAATTGCATCTGCTCTTGGCTTAACGGCATGTGGTGGTGATACTTTTAACGAAGCAAAAGATAATGTTGAACCTTTGGTGCCTTTATCACACGTTCAATTCGATCCTGCTAATGGCAAGCTACCTTTACCGAACGATTTATTGTTTAGTGGCACCACGGATGGCACGTTGACAATTCCGGGTGAAACCGGTGTCGATTATACCAATCCTCAAACTGCACTGGGTGCATTAGATGGATGGTCAACTAGCTCACCAATATCAATAACAATGGAGTTAGCAAAAGACCTTCAAGGTAATGCATTAACGATTGATGCTGACTCAGTATTCCAGCCAGGCGCGGTGCGCGTTTTTGAAGCCACAGTGGGCGGTTCATTATCTACCGATCCTGAGTGTACTTCACAGGCCTCAGTTTCAGCTTGTAAAGTGGGTGAAGAATTAACATTTGGTGTTGATTTTGTGACTAAAGCCTCAGGTAACAACGTTGTTATCGTGCCACTTAAGCCGCTTAAGCCGATCCAATCTTATTTATATGTTGCAACTGATTTAATCCACGACTCATTGGGTCGAAGTATTGCTGCATCGACGACGTATAACTTATTAAAATTAGATATTGAAACTAAGCCGCTAGAAACTGCAGCGCAGTTACAATTACAAGGTTTAGTTAATAGCTACGAAAAAGGGGCTGCAGCAGCCCATGGTGTTGATCCAGACAATATTATTTACTCTGGCTTATTTACCACTCAGTCAGTTGCTAACGTATATGAAACCACTAAGTTATTAATGGCATCTAATCCTGCCTATACACCTTCATTTGTCCAAGCGCCAACACCAGCAGGTTACACGGTTGCTCAGGCTGTTGGTTTAACGGAAGCGAGTGGTTTAGCTTACACGCTAGCCAATATTGCCGACGTGTATACGGCAAAAATTAAAGTGCCATTCTATGGTGACTGTTCTTCTGCCAGCTGTGTGATTCCTGTTGTTGATGGTAAGCCAACTGCACCAAACGGTCGCTGGTTTGCTCAAGGTGATAGTCCAGTTTCAGTATTGTTGTCACTTCAGGCGGGAACATTAAGCCAAGCTAATTTCTTCGCTCAAGCGTCTGAGCAAGGTGTTGACCCACAAGCTGCGTTAGCTAATCCTGCATTACTTGCTGGTAAGCAATGGATGCTTGACGACGGCACATCAGCTGATAAAACTAAGCACCTAACTCGTCTTAATCCAATCCCTGCTATCAAAGGTTATGAAACGATTCCAGTACAAATTACCATACCCAACGCGGCTAAATTAGCAGCGTTTCAAGGTGATGCGTTTGTTGCACCAACCAATGGCTGGCCTGTGACAATTGCTATGCATGGTTTAGGCGGTGGTAAAGAAATGGCGCTAGCTTATGCAGGAACTTATGCAGCTGCTGGTGTAGCGACTATTTCAATCGATATGCCTTTGCATGGTGCTCGCTCGTTTGATTTAGATAAAGATGGTATCTATGAGATTTCAGCAACAGCACCTGCGTTTGGTAATGTTATTGGTACTCCTGATGCTTTCGAAAATGGTAACCCGCTAGTGTTTGTTAACATTGCCAGTACATTAACGGTGCGTGATAACTTCCGTCAGGCAACCTTAGATCATTTAGCATTACGCTTATTATTGACCGGAATGGCGCAGCAATTAGCGGCGGCAAATCAACCACAAGTGTTTGATGTGTCTAAAATCAGTGCGCAAGGCTTAAGCTTAGGTGGCATTGTAGGAACAACATTTGCTACTTATGCCAGCACAGGTTTAGTTAACCCAATGACGGGCGATACTTTACCTAACGCTTATGCGATTAACGCAGCAT
>NZ_JACJER010000017.1:0-52541 GCF_014164185.1 Shewanella sp. SG44-6
GTCTTTGATATATCTAAACCAATTGTTGTAATCTTCATATTCGGACCCGCCCTTTGTTGATAAAGTGTACAAACTTATCATTGCTCACTATGAAGCCGATTAGAAGGGTGGGTCCATCTCATTATCCCGGTAACGCTTTTGAGCCGGGATCCATTCTTGGCTTTAGCTTTTCATTCCATAGCGCCGATGTCGCTTTGCAGTTAGGGGCTATAACATTAAAGTCTACCGCTGGACTCCCAATAACCGATCTTGGGAATGACGAGCTGGGTGCATTTGGTATAAGATACTGGCCATAAAAAAACGCGATACCTTGTCGTTAAACTCGCAGTGAATAAGATACCCAAATGAAAATAATTGCCGATGAAAACATGCCTTATGTTGATGCCTTATTTGGCTACTTAGGCAAGATAGAATATGTAAACGGCCGAACCTTGACCCCTAAACAAGTCGAAGATGCTGATGTGTTACTGGTGCGTTCGGTGACGAAAGTGAATGCTGCATTAATTAACAATGCACATAAACTTAAATTTGTCGGCAGTGCGACCATTGGTACCGATCATGTTGATCTTGAGTATCTTTCGACACGCAATATTTACTTCACTAACGCCCCTGGTTGTAACGCCACAGCAGTCGGTGAGTATGCTTTTATTGCCATGTTGGAATTAGCTCAGCGTTTTGGTGAGTCTTTAGCCGGTAAAGTGGTGGGGATTGTCGGGGCTGGTAATACCGGCACTGCAGCCGCGAAGTGTATGCAAGCTTATGGGCTAAAAGTGTTGTTGTGTGACCCCATTAAAGCCTTGCAAGGTGATACCCGTGAGTTTGTGTCACTTGATACGATTATTGAGCAGGCCGATATTATCAGTTTGCATGTACCTATCACCAAAGAAGGTGAGCATAAAACTTGGTACTTGTTTGATGAAACTAGACTGAATAAGTTAAAACCCAATACTTGGTTACTAAATTGCTGTCGAGGTGAGGTGATTGATAACCGAGCGTTGATCAGATTTAAACAGCAACGCGATGATGTCAAACTGGTGCTTGATGTGTGGGAAGGTGAACCTAACCCAATGGCCGAATTAGTTGCCTTGGCAGAGTTTGCAACACCGCATATTGCTGGTTATAGCCTTGAAGGCAAAGCTCGCGGTACGTTTATGTTGTATCAAAAGTGGTGCGAGTTACTTGATTTTCCAGTAAAGAAATCATTGGAGAGTTTATTACCGGCGTTTCAATTTAACCAAATTGTTAGCCAAGGCGATTTAACTGAAGGCCAATTGCTGAAATTGTCGCGTTTGGTCTATGATTTACGTGATGATGATTTTAACTTTAGGGGGTGTTTTTCAACCGCGACAGGTTTTGATCTAATGCGTAAAAATCACACTTATCGTCGTGAATATAGTGCTATCTCGTTAACGCAATCTGTAGACTATTTATCTGCTGGTTCGATAAACCCATCGATGTTGAATGCTTTAGGTTTTAATTGATAAGCTAATGTGAATATTGCCGACAAGCGTACAGATTAAGGCTAAAAAACAGTAATTTTAGCCAGTTGAGAAAAAATCACTTCAAAGTCGGCTTTTTTAGTACATTAACCCTAGTAAAGCACAACTAAACTAGGGTAGATTGATTGTTCAAACTGGAAAATATGGAGTCGGGCGTTAATTATGTCTCAAGAATTTAATGTAGTCGTTTTAGGTGCATCGGGCGCAGTGGGTCAAACTATGATTGAGATCCTCGAGCAGCGTAATTTTCCGGTTGCTAAGTTGTTTCCATTAGCGAGCAGTCGCAGTGCTGGCGAAACGGTCAGTTTTCACGGTAAACAAGTTGAAATTCTTGACGTAGAAACGTTTGATTGGACCCAAGCACAAATTGGTTTCTTTTCTGCTGGTGGCGATGTTTCGGCTAAATGGGCGCCTATTGCAGGTGAAGCAGGTTGTGTCGTTATCGATAATACTTCACATTTTAGATATGACGTTGATGTGCCATTGGTCGTGCCTGAAGTTAATCCAGAAGCGATTGCTGATTTTCGAAATCGCAATATTATCGCCAATCCTAATTGTTCAACCATCCAAATGTTAGTGGCGCTTAAGCCTATTTATGATGCGTTTGGCATTTCACGTATTAACGTGGCGACTTATCAGTCTGTATCGGGTACCGGTAAAAAGGCGATTGATGAGTTAGCGGGTCAATCTGCTAAATTACTGCAAGGTTTGCCTTCAGAGCCGTCGGTTTATCCAAAGCAAATTGCGTTTAACGTATTGCCGCAAATCGATGTGTTCATGGAAAACGGCTACACCAAAGAAGAAATGAAAATGGTGTGGGAAACGCAGAAAATTTTTGGTGACGATGAGATTGTCGTTAATCCAACGGCTGTGCGCGTGCCTGTTTTTTATGGTCACTCAGAAGCTATCCACATTGAAACTCGTCAACCTGTTGATGCCGAAGATGTTAAAGCCGTATTACGTAACGCACCTGGCGTAGAATTATTTGACGATGATAGCGAATATCCAACAGCTGTCACTGAAGCCGCTGGTAACGATCCTGTTTATGTTGGTCGTGTTCGTAAAGATATTTCTCATTCTCACGGTATAAATTTATGGGTTACTGCCGATAATATTCGTAAGGGTGCAGCATTAAACAGTGTGCAAATCGCCGAGATTTTGATTAGAGATTATTACTAGTCACGTTTTTATGATCAGTAATGACTTAATCAGTTACGCGATTTAGTTTAAAAAGCCTGCAATGCGCAGGCTTTTTTCGTTTTACTGATCCCAATAGTAGCAGGTGTGGTAAATCTAGTTTATAGTCGTAAACATATCATTTTTAACATCAATAACATTGAAATTGCCTGCGAAATTGGCTCATCATGGATGTGATCAGATATAGTTAACGACCATAATACTAACGATAAAAATTGCCTAAAGCCTGTTGCCAAGTCGGTAACTCAATAGCGCTAAATGGGAAGGATGGGATGACTTTGCGTACTTCATATATTGTAGGTTTGATCGCCTGCACAGCCGTTGGCTTAACCAGTGTACAAATTATTGAGTCGGCACAAGCTGAAACGCTCAAAATTACTGGTCCCAATGGCGAGGTTAAACAACCAGCCAAACGCCAATATGGTCCGACGACGTCAAGAGATACCTTTTGGAGTATTGCGCAAAAAGTCAGACCCAGTGACAAGGTTAGTGTTTATCAAGTGATGGCGGCGTTATTTGATGCTAATCCGCACGCATTTAGCGGTAATAATTACAATACATTAGAGCGAGGAATGATATTACTGATTCCTTCTGCCGATGAGATAGCCGCTATTCCCAATGATGTCGCTAAACGCCGCGCAGAGCAAGATGACAGCCGCATGAGTAGACAAACTCAGCCCCGTCCCGCCAGCAAACCGGTGCAATCTCCTAAAGTGGATATTGCCAAAAAACCTACAGCAACAAAACCACTGCAAATAGCCCCACAACCCCCTGCTGTTGAGGTTCAAACCAAAGCGATTAACCAAGCGAATGTTGTTGAAGTGAGTGAGCTAAACAGCTCGCTAGATAAAGCGAATGCAAAAACATTAATGCTTACCGATGAGTTAGCGCGCTCACAAGATGAGTTAATGGTCAGTAACAATGACAATCAAGCGTTAAAAAACAAAATTGAACAAATGTCATTAAACATTTCGTCGCTTGAAGAAGATTTACAGCTATTACGCGAAAAATTTGATGCCCTAAGTTTAGAAAATAAAAAACTCGTAGACCAAGGCGAGAATGCTGCGCCCGTTATTGAGGAGCCGACTGACTTTTGGCGCAGCTTAATGGACAACACTATGTTGCTGATCTTGGCTGCATCGGTGCCACTTTTGGCGATATTTGGGCTTATATTTTGGTTACTCAGTCGCCGGAGTAAGAAGTCTCAGCTTTCTGAAGCAAATACAGAAACTCAAGCCGAGAAAGCGCTCGATCCAACACAAGCCGCTGACGACTCTGACGATATAGTGGTTCATTTAGATACCGATGATGAAGAGTCGATTGATGATTTATTGGATTTAGATAGCGTTGATTTACAGCCTGAAGTCCAAATGAGCGGTGATGCTGAGATGGACATGGCTTCAGATATGTTCATTGATGAAAAAGTGCCTGAAGATGAGGGCACTTCTTTAGACGATTTATGGGCTG
The DNA here is from genome assembly GCF_014164185.1 of Shewanella sp. SG44-6. NCBI lineage: Bacteria > Pseudomonadati > Pseudomonadota > Gammaproteobacteria > Alteromonadales > Shewanellaceae > Shewanella > Shewanella sp. SG44-6. Next base: position 4,164 of record NZ_JACJER010000017.1, read on the forward strand.
AAGCCATGGATGATCAAGATTCTGATCTGCCACCGCTTGAAGATGACGATGATCTAGACAGTCTGCTTGCTGGGTTAGATGATGATCCTGATCAATCCCTAGATTCTACCGGGTCAGAGGATGATATAAACTCCTTATTAGCTGAGCTAGATGCTGACGACATTGTAAATAATGACACTGATGCTTTAGATGCAGCTGCCGAAGATGACATTGATTCGTTATTAGCTGAATTTGATATGCCAGCAGAGTCGGTTGCTGCAGCTGCTGCTGTAAAACCTCAGCAATCAACTGCCGAAGATGATATTGACTCTTTATTGGCTGAATTTGATATGCCGGCTGAGTCTGACGATGCTGATACACCCATTATTGCGGATAGCGCCGAAGATGATATTGATTCGTTATTAGCCGAATTTGATCTGCCAGCTGAGTCTGATGCTGCGCCTGCAGTAAGCAAATCCGAAGCGGCCACAGCCGAAGATGATATCGATTCGTTATTGGCTGAATTTGATCTGCCAGCTGAGTCTGATGCTGCGCCTGCACAGAGTAAACCCGAAGCGGCCACCGCCGAAGATGATATCGATTCATTATTGGCTGAATTTGATCTGCCAGCTGAGTCTGATGCTGCGCCTGCAGAGAGTAAACCCGAAGCGGTCACAGCCGAAGATGATATCGATTCATTATTAGCTGAATTTGATATGCCGGCTGAGCCTGATGCTGCGCCTGCACAGAGTAAACCCGAAGCGGCCACAGCCGAGGATGATATCGATTCATTGTTAGCTGAATTTGATATGCCGGCTGAGCCTGGAGATGTGGCTGCTGAATCGGATGAGACTATATCTGCAGATGACGCTTTATCCACTGATGACACCAATGATAATGCTGACGAGCTGCTTGCTGGCTTATCTGCCACCAAAGATGAGAGTGATCAAGACGGTTCGCAGGATAGCGGCGATAACCGTGCTGAAGCAGACGAATTGGCACCTCTTACCAGCGATTCGGTTGACAATGATGATGACATTGCCGCGTTAATTGCTGCTGAGTTACAAGATGATGCTGATGACCAGGATGAACAGAGTAGTGATGAAGATATTGATTCATTATTAGCCAGCTTAAATGAACCGGTTATTGATTCTACATTTGCCGAAGAAGATGATGATTTAGCTGCGCAAATTGCGGCAGAATTAACTGATGAAGATATCACTGATGCTAATGACGATAATGAAACCAGTGATGATGACATCGATGCATTGTTAGCTAGCCTTAATGACCCGGTTATTGAGTCTGATACCACTGATAAGGACAATGCTGCGCTACAAGCACAAATTGCCGCTGAGTTAGAGGATGATACCGCTGCTGAAGAACTTGTCGCCGATGATGAATCTATCGATGATGATATTAATGCTCTATTGGCCAGCTTTGAAGAGAAAGCAACCGACGATTCACCTTCTGCCACTGATGCTGAGAGTTCGACATCTGTCGAAGAAGCTCTTGAAGATAATGAATTATTTGACGAGTTTGACCAATATCTTACTGAAACTGAAACTGACTTGGCTTCAACAGACGATGATGTTGAAGCTAACCAAGCTCCTGCGGCAGCAGAACCCAAAGTTGATACTGCAGTCGACAGCGAAGAGGAAGACAACAGCTGGTTGGAAGCTGAACTTGAGGCTGCATTAGCATCAAGTAGCGCGACTGACAGCGATGTTGATAGTGATACCGAGGTTGAGCCAGAGCCTGCTACTAAAATAGCGGCAGAGACAGATGATGATGGTCTTGAGGCATTGTTGGCTCAAATGGACGATGACGATACGCCGCCATCGGTCGCGCAAAATAAGGCCAATAAAGATTCTGGTTTCTTTAATGATCTTAAATCGAGCAAACCTAAACCTGAGTTATTAGATTGGGAAAGTGATTTACTTAATGCGGTTGAGTCAGCGGCTGATGAAAGAGAAGTCTATGAGCCACAGGTAAGTGATGATGATCTATTGGCAGCATTTTCACAGTCATTAAAAGATGATGACAATGATGATGACTATAGCTCTGAAGACGATTATATCCTTAGCGATAACAACTTAACGGTTGATGAAGCATTAGCGGCACTTGACGAAAAAGAACGTAGCAAATCTTCAGCATATAAAGCCAGTGATGATGACTTAATGCGTTTTGAACGTGAAAATGGCTACATTGATATCGATAAATTGTTGAACGATGCGGATGAAGATGACGATAAAACAGATCAATATAAAGACGTTAGTGTTGATATGGGCTCTGTAAACTCGTTAATCGGCAATCCAGATATGGTTGATGTTGATGATGAAGAAAACTCTGTTAATGCCAAACTTGATTTAGCCAGGGCATACATTGAAATTGAAGATCAAGACAGTGCTCGAGCATTATTAAAAGAAGTGCAAATCGACGGTAATGAACGTCAACAATTAGAAGCTAAGAATTTAATTAACAGTTTCAGTTAACCCACTAAATGAGGTTTCATAGGCTTAAAATACAGGCTTATGTTGACCATATAAAAGCAAACGGCGCAGATACATGCGCCGTTTTTTTGTGATAAACTGCGCGCCATTATTGAGTAGAGGATATAGGCATGCGGGTCGCGTTAGGTGTTGAGTATGATGGTAGTGGGTTTTGTGGGTGGCAGCGCCAACTCGATGTCGATTCAGTGCAAGCCCAGATTGAGAAAGCGTTAAGTTATGTGGCTAACGAGCCTATAACCGTATCGTGTGCTGGACGAACTGACACCGGAGTACATGGTACTGGGCAAGTGGTGCATTTTGACACCAATGTGCAACGTCCAATGACGGCGTGGACACAAGGCGTTAATGCTAATTTACCCAACAGTGTGGCGGTGAGATGGGCAAAAGAAGTTGATGACAGTTTTCATGCCAGATACAGTGCATTGGCCAGACGCTATCGTTATGTCATTTATAATCATAAGCTACGCCCTGGTATTCTCAGTGCCGGAGTGAGTCATTATCACGGCGATATTGATGAAAAACTGATGCATCAAGCTGCGCAACTTTTTGTTGGTGAACACGATTTTACCAGTTTTAGAGCGCTGCATTGTCAATCTAAAACCCCATTTCGTAACGTGCATCAAGTCAATGTGACTCGCCAAGGCATGTACATCATGGTCGATATTCAAGCTAATGCATTTTTACATCACATGGTGCGTAATATTGTGGGTTCATTATTGCAAATCGGTTTAGGCAATCAACCTATCGAGTGGATCTCTGAACTGTTGGCTCTGAAAAATCGCAAGCAAGCTGCTGCGACGGCTAAACCTAATGGATTGTATTTAGTCGATGTGACTTACCCAGAGCAATATCAACTGCCTAAGTTGTCTCTCGGGCCATTGTTTATGCTCGACTAAAGTGATGTTAGTCATTTTTGAGTTGTTAAACCCAGAGTATATTACTGCAACACCTGCTAAGGTTTGCATACGTTAAATGGTATTGAATTATGTCAATCGCGTCTGAAATTACTGTTCCTAATCAACAATCAAGCTTAAATCAATGGCTGGATTATTTACTGGCTATTCATCCTAGTGAAATTGATATGGGATTAACTCGAGTGAGCGCTGTTGCTAGGCGTCTTGAGGTGATTGATTTGGCTCCTGCTAAAGTGATTACTGTAGCCGGTACCAATGGCAAAGGCACAACCTGCGCCATGCTCGCGTCGATTTTACGCCAAGCTGATTTGTCGGTGGGTGTTTACAGCTCACCGCATTTACTGCACTACAATGAACGAGTACAGATTAATCAGCAAGACGCCAGTGATGCCTCTCTTATTGAAGCCTTTTGTGCCATTGAGGCCGCTCGTGGTGATATTTCATTAACCTTTTTTGAATATGCTACCTTAGCCGGTTTATATTTGTTTAAAGCTGCTAAAGTCGATGTGATTATTCTGGAAGTGGGCTTAGGGGGCAGGTTAGATGCCACCAATATAATTGATTCCACCGCCACGATCCTTACCTCTATTGATCTTGATCATCAAGAATATTTAGGTGATACCCGTGAACTGGTTGGCAGAGAAAAAGCCGGTGTGTTTCGCCCCGATTGCCTGGCCATTATTGGTGAACCCGATTTGCCGATGAGCGTCACTGAATATGCGCATCAAATTGGGACTACACTTTATCGTGTTGGTCATGAGTTTGATTACCATAAAGACCAGAGCCATTCAGACCAATGGCATTTTACATCGATGCAGCAAACATATTCAGGGTTGAGTGTACCAAAGCTACCACTGGCCAATGCGGCGAGTGTTGTAGCCTTGCTAAGCCATATTTGGCCGCACATTAGTCAGCAGCAGATTAACCAAGGTTTGCAGCAAGCTCAACTCGCTGGACGATTAGAGCAAGTCAGTGAGCAACCATTAGTACTCTTAGATGTGGCACATAATCCCCATGCGGCCAGATATTTAGCCCAGCAATTGCAGGCGTATCAAGGTCGTCGTATTGTAGCCTTGTGTGGCATGCTTAAAGATAAAGATATTACGTCAGTATTAGCGACATTAGCCGAGCAAATTAGTCACTGGAACTTCGTCAGTTTAGATATTCCACGTGGCGCATCAGCGCAAGCTCTACGTCAAGCATTGCCTAATGATATATGCCGTGACCGTGCCAGTGAGTTTGTTGATATCAGCAGTGCATGGCACGCGATCCAAACGACAGTGAAAGCCGATGATGTAGTCATTGTATTTGGCTCTTTTTATACTGTCGCAGGGTTTAAATTGTTATAAACACTATTTGTTTAAGACGTCGTTTTTAGAAATCATCATAAACGTCATTTGGTTAAAGAAGGGAATTAGCTTTGAATCGTCAATTTCAAAATCGTTTGGTAGGAACCATAGTACTCGTGGCCTTGGGGGTGATTTTTTTACCTGATTTATTAGACGGTAAAAAAGCTCAGGTTGTTGAGGAGTTCACTGAAATTCCTTTACGACCAGCTAGATTAACAGCTCCAAATCGCCCTAATTCTGCTGAAAAAGTAGAAGAGTTCCAAGTATTAACGATTGCAGAACCACAAGACCTTAGCAACGATATTGTGGCATTAGGTGAAGAGGAAGCAACCAAAGAACCGGCTAAAGAAGTGGCTCAAGTAGTTGAAAAGCCTGCTGTGGTTAAAACGGTCAAAAAACCTCAAGTCCAGGTAGCGAATAAAACCTCTGCACCGATCACCGCAGGCTTTACGCTGCAGTTAGGCGGTTTTAACAATATTACTAATGTAAAAGCGTTGATTATTCAACTGCGTAAAGCCGGATTTACGGCTTACACACTGCCTAAAACACCTGTCGAGGGAAAACTCACCCGAGTGTTCGTTGGCCCTGAAGTATCAGAAGATAAACTTAAAGCTCGTCAGCAACCTATATTCAAATTAACCGGATTAAAAGGCAAAATCGTTGCCTATAATCCACAAGAACAATAACCTATTCAGACGGTATTTTGCTTGGGTGATTAATATTTACAATTTGATTGTTCTTAATCACGCAAGAATAATTTGTACAATCAGAGGTGAGAAACATCTCTGTCTCTGTTAGAATCCCGCCGTCTTGAACCCTATACCGGATCCCCATCTTCATGGTTTGGATTGATTACGCAATTATTATCGTCATCGGGTTATCAACTGTAATCAGTTTGATCCGCGGATTTGCCAAAGAAGCCATGTCTCTTGTGGTTTGGTTTGCTGCATTCTTTATCGCTAGCCAGTTTTACCTCGATCTTGCTGCTCATTTAACCCAAATGCAGGACGAGTTAGTCAGAAACGGTGTGGCGATTGCTATTCTTTTTATCATTACCCTGATCTTAGGGGCTCTCGTTAATTATTTACTCGGCCAGTTAGTGGCCAAAACAGGCTTATCGGACACAGACCGAGTGTTAGGCCTGTGTTTTGGTGCCATTCGTGGCGCGTTGATCGTTAGTGCTTTACTGTTTTTCATGGATGCGTTTACAGCATTTCCAGATTCTAAATGGTGGCACGATTCTATACTTGTACCTGAATTTGGTGTGGTTATTCAGTGGTTTTTTAACTATCTGGAAAACACGTCAAGCTTTGTACCCCAAATATAAACATAAAACACTTTACAGTGAGGAACCTTACCCATGTGTGGTATCGTCGGAATAGTAGGAAAATCAACAGTTAATCAGACCATTTATGATGCGCTAACTGTGCTTCAACATCGTGGTCAAGACGCAGCAGGTATTGTGACTGTTGACATGAATGCGTTTCGTTTACGTAAAGCAAACGGCTTAGTCAAAGATGTGTTTGAGCCTAAACATATGCAGCGTTTACAAGGCAATGCCGGTATTGGACATGTTCGTTATCCTACTGCTGGTAGCTCGAGTGCATCAGAAGCTCAACCGTTTTATGTTAACTCGCCATTTGGTATTTCGTTAGCACATAACGGTAACTTGACTAATACGATTGAACTGGCTGAAAGCCTAGTGACAAAGCGTCGTCATGTTAATACTACTTCTGACTCCGAAATCTTGTTAAACCTGTTAGCCGATGAGTTACAAGAAACGCGCAGTTTAACCTTAAGTGCTGATGAAGTGTTTGATGCTGTTGCCAAAGTGCATGCGCAAACCCGCGGTGCTTACGCTGTAGTGGCCATGATCATCGGTCAAGGTTTAGTTGCATTTCGTGACCCATTTGGTATCCGTCCATTGGTACTTGGTAAGCATGAAACGCCTACCGGCACTGAATATATGGTTGCTTCAGAAAGTGTTGCTTTAGATGCAGTTGGCTTTGAAGTGATGCGTGACGTGGCACCTGGCGAAGCTATTTATATTTCACTTGATGGGCAATTATTTACCCGTCAATGTGCTGCAGATCCTAGCTATGCTCCGTGTATTTTCGAATTCGTGTATTTTGCACGTCCTGATTCGAGCATTGATAAAGTGTCTGTTTATGCTAGTCGTGTAAACATGGGCGCCAAGTTGGGCGAAAAAATTAAGAAAGAATGGGAAGATCATGACATTGATGTGGTTATTCCTATTCCTGAAACCTCGTGTGATATCGCCTTAGAAATTGCCCGTTGCATGGATCTACCGTATCGCCAAGGTTTTGTTAAAAACCGCTATATTGGTCGTACGTTTATCATGCCTGGTCAGCAAGAACGTAAAAAATCAGTTCGTCGTAAATTGAATGCGATTAACACTGAGTTTAAAGGCAAAAACGTACTATTAGTTGATGACTCAATAGTACGTGGTACTACGTCTGAGCAGATTATTGAAATGGCGCGTGAAGCAGGAGCAAAGAAAGTGTACTTTGCATCAGCAGCTCCTGAAATCCGTTTCCCGAATGTCTATGGTATCGATATGCCGACCTCAAATGAGCTTATTGCTCATGGTCGTGATGCTGACGAAATTGCTAAAATCATTGGTGCCGATGGCATTATTTTCCAAGACTTAAGCGACTTAATTGAAGCCGTAAGAATGGAAAATCCAGAGATTAAGCGTTTTGAAACATCAGTGTTTGATGGTCATTACATTACTAATGACGTTGACCAAGCTTACTTGGACCATTTAACACAATTACGTAATGATGATGCCAAAGCTAACCGCTCAAAAGACATTGGAACTAACTTAGAAATGCACAACGAGTGTCATCCATAAGCTAGCCAGGTTTTCATAGCCATAGAAAGCCAGCATGAAAATGCTGGTTTTTTTATGTCCGCTTTAAACACTCGGTATTACTTGATAACAGACGATAACAAGATAGATTCTCGATACTAGGTCGCTTCGCGGCTAGTAGCCGTAAGATCGATAAGATCGATGACAAGTGATAACCTGAGAATACAAGCGCATCGGATTTAAGGGCTCGCTTTCATATATGACCATACAGCAATATTGTCTACACCTTCTATCAGACATCATTAGTTCGCCTTCAATCAGATAGCGATTGCTATCACCGCAACCAGATATGATTATTACAGCATCAGTCCGATAGCGATTACTTTCATCGTCAGACGAATATGTCTGCTACTCCATCAATCAAATAGCGATTACTTTTATCGTCAACCAGATATGATTCCTTTTACCGTCATCCCGGTAATGCTTTTGAGCCGGGATCCAGCGTCTAAAATAGCGCCGTACTCTAGGAGGTCGACGTCCGTTCTTTACGCTCGACTTGTGCTTTAATTGCTAGATAATCTTGCAACGCCTGTGATGCTTTTTGCGGATTCGACAGGGTTATTTTTTGATAGTGAGTCAGCACTTTGTGTAAATATCGTATAGCAATATTGCGCTCGTGGTCATTGTTACATTGCCAAAATTTATCGCCCACAGCGCTAATGTTAGTGGTAGAACTATCACTATCACTTTCTATTCGCGACGATGTACTGTCACGCCTCACATAGATAATTTCATAAAAGCGGCGATTTTCTTCAATCAGTTTTTCATCAATTAAACGGCAATCAAGTTCAATGAGTTGGTGGCGAAGTTCGTACTGGTGATGGACCGGACACAAGATAAAATCAATTTGACGGTTAGGGTGCAATTGGCAAAGTGTATTCACTAACTCGATCATCAAATCTCCGCCAATACCAGCAATGATCACTAATGGGGTTTGCTCATCTTGCTCCAGAGGTATCGCTGACACATCTAAACAATGTACTTGCCATTGATTGGCAGTTTGCCGTGGGTAAAAAAGTTCAAGCTTAGCGGTTAACTGCTGCATTAATGCCGGCACAATATCGACAAAATGGATCGTGTTTGCAGCATCCCTATCGAGTAATGCCGCACCAAGAAATCCATGGTCGCAACAACAATCCCAAATATGGCTATAACCCATGGGGATCATACTGTTGATTTGTGCTAAACGCTGGCCGAGTTTCATCTGTTCATCGTGTTTGGGATTTAAGCTGCGTATTGTAATATTTTGACGATATAAGTGGTGAATTATTTCGTATTTGCAGCTTGGCGTATTTAGCGCTAATCTATACTGTAAATTTATACAGTTAAGCGGTGCCATTGAGTTTTATCTAATTGAACTTTAGCACCCTAATAATGGATTATGATTCTATATATTGCTGAAAAACCCAGTCTCGGTCGTGCTATTGCCGATGTTCTGCCAAAACCACATAAAAAAGGTGATGGCTTTATCACTGCCGCCAATGGTGATTGCGTGTCATGGTGTATTGGCCATTTATTGGAGCAAGCCGAACCTGATGCTTACGATGATGCATTTAAATCATGGAAGCTAGAACATTTGCCCATAGTGCCACAAACGTGGAAGCTCATGCCTAAAACCAAAACTCGCAGTCAACTTACTGTGCTGCGTAAACTGGTTAAGCAAGCCTCAGTAATCATTAATGCTGGCGATCCAGATCGTGAAGGGCAGTTGCTGGTGGATGAAGTGATTGCTTATTTAGGCGTCAAGGGTGACAAGCTCAATCAAGTTCAGCGACTATTAATTAGTGATTTAAATCCACAAGCAGTCAAACGTGCGTTAGGGCAGTTACGCAGTAATCGTGAGTTTATTCCTTTATCGACTTCTGCATTAGCCCGCAGCCGCGCTGATTGGCTATATGGCATGAACATGACTCGTGCTTATACCATTCAAGGGCGCAAAGTGGGTTACCAAGGCGTGTTGTCTGTTGGCCGAGTGCAAACGCCTTTGCTTGGCTTAGTGGTGCGCCGTGATGATGAGATTGCCGATTTCAAGCCAAAGTCTTTTTATGAAGTGCTGGCCCATCTGGTTACCGAGCAGCAACAAACCTTTACCGCCAAATGGCAACCGAGTGAAGCCTGCCAACCATACATGGATGAAGATGGCAGAGTGTTAGCCAAAGGCTTAGCTGAAAATGTCGTTGCTCGTATTAATGGTAAACCAGCGCAAGTGACTAAACTTGAAGCCAAAGATAAGCGCCAAAACCCACCATTACCCTACAGCTTATCAGCATTGCAAATAGACGCAGCTAAACGTTTTGGCCTCTCAGCAAAAGAGGTACTTGATACTTGCCAAAGTTTGTATGAGCGTCATAAATTAATTACCTATCCGCGTTCAGACAGTCGCTATTTACCTAAAGAGCAACATGCTTTGGCACCAAAAGTATTGGACGCGGTACTCAAAGGTGCTGCTGCATTAGTTGATGGTTGTGAAGCACCAAATGCCAAGCTTAAGTCTAAAGCTTGGGATGACAGTAAAGTCGATGCTCACCATGCCATTATACCCACAGAGAAAGTTGCTAATTTGTCATCGTTATCCAGTAACGAAGCCAAGTTATATCAACACGTTGCGAGGCAATATTTAGCCCAGTTTTACCCAGCTCATATGTATGCTGAAACCGCTGTGGAAGTGACTATTGCTGGAGGTTTGTTTACCACTAAAGCGCGTCAAGACAAAAGCTTAGGCTGGAAACAACTGTATAAGCGTGCGACCACAGTAAATCAAGCGAGTTCTAATTCTAGTTCAACTAGCAGCGATGACGATAACGACGACACGGTACAATCATTACCGCCGCTGGTTAAAGGGCAAATACTCCAATGTGAGCGTGGTGAATTACTAGAAAAAATGACTCAAGCGCCGAAGCATTTTACCGACGCGACATTATTAAGCGCTATGACTGGCATTAGCCGTTATGTGACAAACAGCGATATTAAGAAAATTCTTAAAGAAACTGATGGCTTAGGCACTGAAGCGACTCGTGCTGGGATTATTGAATTACTGTTTAAGCGCGGTTATTTAGTTCGCCAAGGTAAATCAATACTGGCTACACCTGTGGGTGTTGGTTTGATCCGCAGTTTACCTGAATCTGCAACCACACCAGACATGACCGCATTATGGGAAAATAGCCTCGATGCCATCAGTCAAAAAAGGCTTAAGTATGATGCGTTTATGCAGCCATTACTCAGCCAATTAGATAACCTAATTACCCAAGCATCGAGTCAGTTACCTTCTGCATTACAAGGTGTTGCCAGAAGTGCACCAAAGCGCAGCTTTAAAAAGCCATATAAAAAGAAAACTAAAGCGAAAAGTTAACAGGGTGGCAAGCGATGAAAATTGTTAAGAGGGATGATGACAGGCAAACTTACCCAGGCTAGTAGCCTTGGCCAGACTAGGTTGGTGACGACATGTTTTAAAACAGTCAGGTGTCAAAGAAAGATTATTGCCAGTAACCTATCAACATCTTCTTAGAAGTATAGGGGCAAGCTTGATTAGGCAAAATACAAGTTTGAAGAGCAATAAAGGTGATGCTAGCTAGGCTGATTTTATGTTTTATGAAATCTGGCCGGGCCGTGAATTATGCCAAGTTCCTATGGAGACTTAGTATTAAGCTGATTATGTAGCAATGGCAGAGGGTGCGATAATTGAATCTACGCTACATGAAATGGCCGTTTTCGTGAATAATCGTCAGTGTGATCAACTGAAGTGATTTTAATCGCAAAGTAGAACCAAAATGTTCTACTTTTTTTGTCGATTTTTTTAAGACTCCTGTGAGACACTCAGAAGATAAACTCTGGTGAAGAATCAGTATTAATAGACAGGGATAAGCGCCACAATGGAAATTCGGTTTACTCAGCTGCAATGCCGTTCGTCTAGTGTCACCATGAACATTGAAGATTGGCTCATTGAATCACAACAATCTTGGGGCGTGTTTAGTACCGAAGGTGATTTAGGCGCCATATTGGGCCAGTTATTGACTCAGCAAGCACAAGATAACGCTTTGGCCTATTCTGGCATACTATCGGGTGTTGACTACTCGCAGGTCGCTTTGGTGTCACTGCATGAACAGCAGCTGTTACTCGAACAGATTCTTGAGCAAGATGACAGCGAGGCTTTAGGCTACATCGACCCTAATACTAGCGTTTATGGGGTGATTTTTACCCTATGTGATGATCACGTACTGACAAAGCGCTTATTAGAACAGCTGGATCTCACTCGGTTAAGCGATAGCCAGTTTACTCAGCTTTCTACCGGTGAAAGTCGCCGAGTCATGCTGGCCCGTGCTGTGGCAACCCAAGTGCCATTTTTAGTCCTCGACGAACCTTATGCAGGGCTTGATGTGGGCCATCGACAAGCGTTAAGTCAATATTTACAGCTGTTGTCGCAAACGGTACAAATGCTGGTGGTCGTGTCACGTGAAGAAGATATGCCTGACTGGATTGAGCATGTTGCGATGTTTAATCATGGCGCGTTAGACAGCATAATGACTAAGACTGAGTGGGATAATCATCCGCTGATTAGTCAACTTACAGCGCAATCAGGCCAACAAAGTGAAGATATGTTGGCCCTTATTCGTCGTCACAGACATAAGCCCTTATTCGCAAATCCGGTCTTTCAGTTACACAATGGCCGAGTGGCTTACAGTGACAAAGTGATTTTTTCTGGGGTTAATTGGCGCATCGATAATGGCGTACATTGGCAAGTTAAAGGCCCAAATGGTTGTGGTAAAAGTACTTTGCTAGGGCTTATTTTTGGCGATCATCCACAATGTTACAGTAACGACATTGATATTTTTGGTAAAAAAAGAGGCTCAGGCGAGAGTATTTGGGAGATAAAAAAGCATATCGGCATGGTGTCATCAGCGTTGCATTTACAGTACAGAGTTAATTGCAGTGCCTTAGATGTAATTGTATCGGGCTTTTATGACTCGATTGGTTTGTATCAACAACCGACAGCGCAACAGTTAGCTATCGCATCCGAATGGTTAGCCATTTTACACATGAGCCAGTTGAGTAAAACGGCCTTTAGGCAATTAGAATATGGCCAGCAACGCTTGTTGCTCATTGCTCGCGCTATTGTGAAACAGCCCACGTTGTTGATCCTTGACGAGCCTTACCAAGGCTTGGATTACTTAGGCCGAAGATTGATTAAAAATGCCCTTGAACTCATCGCTAAAGAGCACTTGAGCCAATTGTTGTATGTGTCACATTATCAAGAAGATAGCCTTGATAGTATTCAGCACTTTATTGAGTTTGTCGCCGACGAACATCAAGGTGGCTATCGTGCTGTGGTAACTGAAAGCTAATTACTGCATGGCTATTATTTAAGGCGATGACGCTTATCTAAACAGCTAGCATTTGTTGGTTGTTTTTCTTTATCTGCTTAATGGCAAAACACACCCGATAACCTTGCCATCATGGCACTGTATGCGGCAGCTAAAGTCGCTAGGCAGATTGAAAATCTGAATGACTTTATACCCGCAGTGAATAGCATCTTTGGGCGGCTTGGTCGAATAGCCTAATCGAACTTTAGTTAGTGATAAACCTTGAAAACCTCATGTTTTGGCACCATAACCGTCTTATAGTGTATTTACTCAATTTTTTTAATATTGTTTTGTTGTTTTATATTGTTCGTATCAAGTCTATTGAGCCAGATTGTAGGTTAATCGATAACATTACGACATGTCGTTTCACTGCTAACTCTTTCTCTGAGTGTTTAAAATTAATATGGAGTCTGACATGACCAACGCTATTATTACTGATTTAGAAAAACGTTACACCGCCAAACGTTATGATGCGACTAAGCGCGTATCACAACAAGATTTAGCCGTCATTTATGACGCAATGGTGTTATCACCTTCATCTATTAACTCTCAACCATGGAAATTTATCGTGATTGAAAGTGATCAAGCAAAACAACGCCTACATGACTCTTATGCTAACAAGTTTCAGTTTAACCAACCGCATGCTAAAGCGGCTTCACATACCATATTGTTTGCATATAACCCTAAGTATACCCGTGAAGATTATGCCAAAGTGGTTGATCAAGGCATTATCGATGGCCGTACTAAGCCTGAAGATCGCGAAGCTGCATTTGGTGGATACGCATTTGTTGACTTAAACACTGATGAAGCGGGCAACAATGCGGCATGGACTAAGTCACAAACCTATTTAGCATTAGGTAACACTATGCATGTTTTAGCTCGTCTTGGTATCGATTCTACGCCGATGGAAGGCGTAGACAGTGAGTTGCTAGGTGAAATTTTTGCTGAAGAACTTGGCGGTTATGTGTGTGAAGTTGCATTAGCATTTGGTTATCATCATTCGGATGAAGACTATAACGCTAAGTTACCTAAATCTCGTTTGGCTAAAGAGCAAGTATTACAGGTCGTATAAATAGGCTTTGATATTGATTTTATTCGTTTCAATGTCGAATAAACCTTGGTTAGAAAATATTAACTTTGTAGCGCTTCGCCCACAGAGGATCAACAAGGGGAACACTGCTTGCCCTTGTTGATCACTCCATCAATTCCGCCAAGGTGTTGATCTTCCATATCATAATAACAATCACCTCATAGCCCAGAGAGTACATCTGATGTGAAAAACCTCTGACGCCGTGATGTGTGATAAATTGCATGATGTTACCACAGGGTTCTCATCATGCTATTTCGAACACTTCGGACGGTGACTTTAGGTTTATCGCTTTGTTTTAGTTAATCTTATGCCAGTTTATTTTCATCACACAAACTTGGTTGATTGATGCATTAACGTAAACAATGACCGCGGTTGAGGCTAATAAGCTTATCAAGAATGCGTTCGCCATCCATGCGGATGCCGTTGTGTTCATATTCTGATGTGAGCCAATACTTGAGATTGTTGACTTGCTTAGCGGTTTCTAGGCTGTATTGCATTTCGACAAACATGTCGTTGCTGTAAATAGCGGCTGCTACCGGAACCTTATTATTCGCTAACGTTTCAAGGTCATATAATGCCGGCCAATCTTTCTTAGCCGCGATTAAGTCTGCTGCAGGTTGTAATGGCATTAATGCTTCAAATTGAGCAAACATCCATGGGTAAATCATTTCACCTGTAAACAATAATGGCTTATTCGGACGGTAATTGAATTGTTCAAACTGCGCTCTCACTCGATGGGCCGCCCACGCTGAAGCCTTATGTTGGCAGTAAATAGATTCGTGCAATAAAGCAAAAATAGGATTAGTGCTGTAGTCGAGGAAATGACTAAATTGATGTAAAAATAACGGATTAACATCAATACCGTGGGGTGTTTCGATTAAGGCTTGTTCAAGCAAATAGTAGACCGCTTCTGGCCCTTGTTCCATGCCTAAATTAATCCCTAACAATTGCAACATTTCAACTGTCAGTAATTCGCCTGTGGCTAAGTACACTTTGTTTTGATAAAGGTGGCTGGCTAAGTTATCAACTAAACTGCGGGCATCACTAAAGCGTTTGAAAAAGTCATTGTTTTTGGCGATGACTCGTTGATATGTCGCTTGATATACTTCATCAGCAGGGCGGCTAAGTGAAGGTATGCCGCCAGTAATGTAGGCTTCTTTTAGGCCTTCAGGCGCGGCAGACAAATAATGCAGCACACAAAAGCCACCAAAGCTTTGGCCTAAAATACTCCAAGGCTGGTCTGGGGATAGTTTGGCTCTAATATATTCTGCATCGCGAATAATGTTGTCGGCACGGAAAAAACTTAAATAATCAGCCTGGTCGGTGGCGTTCATATAACTTAAGCTGGTGGCATTGATTGGGCTTGATAATCCGGTGCCCCGCTGGTCGAGCAATAACACTCTATATTCAGTTAACGCACGTTTTATCCAGCCGTTATTGCTGATCGGTCTGACGGCACCAAATCCTGGCCCACCTTGAAAGAATACTAAATAAGGCAGTTTTTTATGTTGGTTTTCAACACTGACAATTTCCCGAGCGAAAACCGTAATCTGTTTACTGGGACTTTGTTGATAATCTAATGGCACCGAGAAAAAGTGCTTACGAGCAACAATGTCTGCTAAGGTGAGTTCTGTGTGCATAAAATGCCTATTGGGTCATGATTAATGGTGATATCAAGCTTATTCAGCCGTAAGTAACGTTATTTTATGAGCCATGTTAATGATTAACAATCACTAACTTGATGCAAATCATCTTAAATAGCTATCTAGATCAAATCTGCCTAGGTAGAATTAACCGATAATTAGCCACTGATTATTAAACAACGAGGTTGTCAATGAAGTATCAAATCATCCCCGTAACGCCTTTTCAGCAAAATTGTAGTGTTATTTGGTGCGAAAAGACCTTGAAGGCTGCGGTAGTTGATCCTGGTGGTAACATTGATAGGATTTTAGCCGAGGTGGCTAAGTTAGGCTTAACGGTTGAAAAAATATTATTAACCCATGGGCATATTGATCATGTTGGTGGGGCGGCGGCATTGGCGAGCGAATTAGCTATTCCGATCATTGGTCCGCACATTGCGGATAAATTTTGGTTAGAAAACTTGGTTAAACAAAGTCAAAACTTTGGGTTTCCGCGTGTAGAAGCTTTTGAGCCAACCCAATACCTTAATGAAGATGATGAGTTAAGTGTTGGTGAGCAACATTTACGAGTTTTGCATTGCCCTGGACACACACCGGGACACATTATTTTTTATAATGCTTTTGCTAATTTAGCCTGGGTGGGCGATGTGCTTTTTCGTGGCTCAATTGGTCGTACCGATTTCCCGCAATCCAATCATCAAGACTTACTTCAATCAATCACCACTAAGTTATGGCCATTAGGTCACAATGTGAGTTTTATTCCTGGTCATGGCCCAATGTCGACGTTTGCAGATGAACGACAACATAACCCTTTTGTTGCGGATCAGTTATTTGATTAACACTTTTCTACACAATTAGGTCGTTGAGGTTATTTATTAATAAGTTGAAACTATTGATTCTTTGCATTGTAAACCCAGTCTGTTAGCTTAAGAGTATGCGTTTACATATGATGGACAGTTCAAATGGTTCAACACCTCGTTGATTTACTCGATACCTGGTTACCTTCTTATCAAGAAGACTGGGTACTCGCCGTTCTTACTCAAGTACAAGGCTCTTCTTACCGTAAACCAGGCGCAATAATGCTATTTCATCCCATGGGCAAAAGCTTAGGAATGTTAAGTGGTGGTTGCCTTGAAGCGGATCTCCGTCGTCACGCGCAACGTGCGATTCAAACTCAGCAAGTTATTCAGTTAACCTATGATGCAACTGACGAGTCTGATACCAGTTATCAACTTGGTTGTGGTGGCATCGTTAATATCATGATGGTGTCGTTGAATAAATCTAACAATTATCTTGGTTTAGTGAGTGTTCATGATGCTTTGATGCGCAGTCATTCAGGTGTATATCAAATTGATATCGTTGCTGATGGCACGCCGGCCGATCAACTCAGTGGTCACTTTGTTGAACAAAAATCAGAGCAAGCTACCGTTATCACTCTCAATACTAAAACCCACAAAGAAGCCTTTGAAGATCACTCTGTGTTACATATTCCTATTAGACCACCTGTGCATATTGGTATTTTTGGCGGCGGTTTAGATGCCCAACCAATTGCGCAAATGGCGCAAACGTTAGGTTGGAAAGTCACTGTATTTGATGAACGTACTGCGTACGCACGCACTTATGATTTTCCTGGCTGCCAGATCATCAAAAAAGCGACCAAGGATGTGTCAAGCTCACTGTTGGCCAGTTTAGATGCTGCCTTTGTGATGAGTCATAATTTACAGATTGATGCTAAAACATTACAGGTACTGCAAACTTTATCCCTAGCGTATATTTCATTATTAGGTCCGACTCACCGCCGTGACAAGGTGTTGAGCATGGCTGAACTTAATATCGATGACTTTAGTGGTTATTTTTCGGCACCAGCAGGGTTGGCATTAGGGGGCGAGCTGCCTGGTTCGGTTGGACTGAGCATATTGTCCCAGTGCCATGGCGTACTTTATCAAAGCAAGATAACTAGTCTTGATACTGTAATGCTGTCTTAGCGAGTTGATACGTAAATGACGGCAAACATAGTTACAGTGATCCTAGCTGCTGGGGCAAGCAGCCGATTTAACAGCGCTAAAATTGTTGCTAAAGTGCAAGGCGAACAAAGTTTGCTGGCACACAGCTTACAGACACTTGATGTTGTGACTCAAACGGCAGGTATTGCACCTGCGGTGGTGATGTTGGGTGCCCATCAAACCGATGAAGTGTTAGCGATAACGGCCAATCATCAGCGAATTATTAATCATGATTGGCATTTAGGTTTGTCCAGTTCAGTGAAACTTGCTGGTCAATATGCCCAAACGCAACAGGCGGATGCTTTACTGGTGGTGTTAGCCGACCAAGTCGCATTACAAAGCAGTAATTATTTACAATTGATCCAAGCGTATATCCATAATAAGTTAACTAGCTGTGCTTTTTACCTGCATAGCGTAGGTGTACCTGCTATCTTTTCAGCTGAAGATATTAAAATATTGATGTCTCTTGATGGCGATAATGGTGCAAAAAGCATTTTAAAACAAAATGATAAAAATAATAGCTTGAACATTATTGTGATGGAACAAGCGCAATTTGATATTGATACACCTGCTGACTTAGTACGTTGGTTAGATAATAAGGATTGATTATGACAACCCCAACACAAAAATTGATGGTCAATGGAAAGGATTTTACCCTTGATGCCGACCCGAATATGCCAGTACTTTGGGCATTGCGTGACATATTAGGTCTAACCGGCACTAAATTTGGTTGTGGAGCAGGGCTTTGTGGTGCATGCACTATCCATGTTGACGGCAGTCCAATGCGTGGTTGTTTAACCAGCTTAAAGCAAGTTCAGGGTAAGCAAGTTACCACTATTGAAGGTCTTGAGGCTGAAAAACTAAAGCAAGCTTGGTTAGCGCATAATGTGCCGCAATGTGGTTATTGTCAGGCTGGGCAGTTAATGTCTGCCGCAGCCTTACTCACCAGCACGCCTAAACCGACTGAAACCCAAATCCTTGATGCGATGTCGGGTAATATTTGTCGTTGTGGTACGTATCCACGGATAAAAGCCGCCATTCAATCGGCTTCGGAGGCGTGATCATGACCACATTCACAGCTGTTGAGAATATTAGTCGCCGTAATGTATTAAAGTTATTTGGTGCAGTCGGTGGTGGACTCGCTCTAGGGGCAACCAGTTTAAGTTGGAGCCCAATGGCCTTAGCTGAAGACAAGCAAGCGCTGATGAACTTGTTTGTTGCTATCGGTGAAGACAATAAAGTGTATTTGACTTGTCATCGTTCTGAGATGGGACAAGGGATTAGAACAGGCATACCGCAAATTTTGGCTGACGAGTTAGAAGCTGATTGGGATAAGGTTGTAGTGGTGCAAGGCTTAGCGGATAAACGCTATGGCAGCCAAAATACTGATGGTAGCCGCAGTATTCGTAAACATTATCATCGTATGCGTCAAATGGGCGCGACCGCAAGAACCATGCTTGAACAAGCTGCGGCGCAAATTTGGCAAGTTCCGGTTGCGGAGGTGTATGCTAAAGCCCATAAGATCCATCATAAAGGCAGTAACAAAAGCCTTAGTTACGGTGAGTTGGCTGTAGCGGCATCGAGATTACCGATGCCAGAATTAGATTCTGTAGTGCTAAAGCCAGAAAGTGAATTTACCCATATTGGTCAATCTCATACTATTGTCGATATGGATGCCATGCTCACGGGCAAAGCGATTTACGGCTATGACATTAAATTAGACGGTATGTTGTATGCCAGTATCACTCGTCCGCCAGTATTAGGCAGTGATGTGCTGAGCCTTGATGACACCAAAGCCCGTAAAATAGCCGGGGTGGTTGACATTATTACCTTACCCGTTCCGAAAGGTGCACCATTATTTCAGGCTTTAGGCGGCGTCGCAGTGATTGCCACTAACAGTTGGAGTGCGATTGAAGCGCGTAAAGCGTTGGTGATTACCTGGTCTAAATCGATTAATGATAGCCACAATTCAGACACATACCTGCAGGGGTTGGTCGAGAGAGTAAACCAACCAGGTAAAGTGATGCGCCAGTTGGGTGAGTCAGTCACTGATTGGCCTGAAGCGTCAACAGTTAAGGCTGTTTACACTGTGCCCTATTTAACCCATGCTATGATGGAGCCACCAGTAGCAACAGCAAATGTAACTGCTAATGGATGTGAGTTGTGGGCTTCGAGCCAAACCCCACAAAGTACCCAGCAAAATGTGGCTGGTGCATTAGGGTTAAAAGAAGAGCAAGTTACCGTTAACGTGACTTTACTGGGTGGTGGTTTTGGGCGTAAATCTAAGCCTGACTTTAGTGTTGAAGCCGCCATTTTATCGCAAAAGCTCAATAAACCCGTCAAAGTATGTTGGAGCCGTGAAGACGAAATTCAGAATGGTTATTATCATGCTATCAGTGCGCAGATGTACCAAGTCGCTCTCGACAATAATAAGATGCCCACCGCACTATTAGCCCGTACAGGCTTTCCGTCAATCAGTTCAACATTTGCCGAAGGGGTTGAATACCCTTCAGCTGGTGAGCTCGATTTAGGTTTTAGTGACGTACCGTTAGCGCTTAAGCACATTCAACTTGAAGCCGTCAAAGCGCCCGCGCATACGCGTATTGGTTGGATGCGTTCTGTGTGTAATATTCAGCATGCTTTTGGTATTGGCAGTTTTGTTGACGAGATAGCCGTAAATGCTAATAAGCCCTGTGTACAAATGTGGCGTGATTTATTAGGTAAAGCGCGTATCGAACCGTTTGAAAACCAAAACTTTACCTATGGAAATTACGGTGAAGACTTAGCCGATCATCCCGTGGATGTAGGGCGTTATCATAAAGTGCTCGACAAGTTAGAAGCCGTAATGGCAGATGCCCCTAAAGCGGCTAAAAACCAAGGTTGGGGTATGGCGGTGCATCGCAGCTTTGTTAGCTATGTTGCCGTTGCTACGCTAGTTGAAGTGGTAGATAAACAGCTTAAAGTATTGAAATCTATTGCGGTGATGGATGCTGGGAGAGTGATTAATCCTGATCGAGTGAAATCACAATTAGAAGGTGCGATCATTTTTGGTTTAAGTTTAGCGACCATGGGCGAAATTACCTTTAAAGACGGTAAAGTCGAACAATCTAACTTTCATGACTATCCGTTATTGCGTATGCCGCAATCGCCACAGATTGACACTTATATTATTGAGTCGATAGCAAAGCCTGCTGGTGTCGGTGAGCCCGGTGTGCCTCCTGTTGCGCCCAGTTTAACCAATGCCATTTTTGCGGCAACGGGGATACGATATCGCGATTTACCGCTTAATAAATTTTTATCGGTTTAGCCATTTTCGTGAGCTACAACACTTAAGTTTACTGCGCTTAAGCCGATAATAAATAAGCTAAATGCCTAAGTGTATTCGCACTTAGGCATTGTTTTTTTTTACGATAATTTAAAATCACTCTCAATTGAATCGTTAATGAATTTTAGTATTGATTCAGATTGAGTGGGTGCTGTTGTTTATTTAATCTTATTCTCATATTTGAGATAGTAACGCATTGCCTTAGGAAGCTTATATGAAGCAAATTCAGTTTAGAACCATTGATGCAATTTTGATTAAATTTAGCCTGAATGGAAAATTTTGGGTGGTGTGTTCGCTGGTTGCATTGATCACCAGTGTTATTGCTCTGATGAATTACCAACAAACGACTGATTTAATTGCTCAGTCATCATTACAGCGGGTTAAAGCAAGTGCTGAAAGTTATGCCTCGGTTGCCAATAATCAAGGCTTAACAAATACTGCTCTGGAGCAATTTGCACAAACTCATCAATTACAGTTATCTGGTCGTGATAATACTTTTCGCAGTGGTGATCAAGTTACAGCATCAGCGAGTGTCGGCGATCAGTTTCTAAGCGTGAGTCAAAATGTTCAATCCTGGGAACAGGAACCATTAAGCCAAAGCTATTTTATGCTAATCATCGCATTAGTTGGCTTGCTACCATTATTTCAACTGAGTTACTGGATCTCAACCTCGTTAGGTGGCGGTTTATGGGATATGTATATGGCAATCAAACGATTAGCTGATGGTGATTTAACCTTGAGATTAAACTTCTTTGGTACTGACGATTTCAGTTTAATCGCCAATGAAATTGATCGCTGTGCTAATAATATGAGTGAAATGGTAACCGCTATTCGTAGTAATGCAGAAACCCTAGCGACTGCCGCCAATGAGTTTAACCATCAAGCTAACACTAATGATGACTTAATTGATCAGCAACATCATTATTTAGATTCTGTAGCGCATGCCATGGATCAAATGACCGGAGCCATTGCAGATGTATCACATCATGCGAGTGATGCATCTTTGAATACTAAGCAAAATGCTACCCAAATGGGTCAGAGTCAGGGCAAGATTAATGATGCAGTTAAGCGGATTGGCTATTTGTCTGAGCGCATTGCTGAAGCGTTTTCATCTGTAGAGCAGTTATCTCATGATGCCACCCAAATTAATGTTGCTGTTACTACCATTGAAAGTATTTCTGAACAAACTAATTTATTAGCGTTAAATGCAGCCATTGAAGCGGCGCGTGCCGGTGAGCAAGGCCGGGGTTTTGCTGTGGTGGCTGATGAAGTACGTACTCTTGCAGGGCGGACTCAACAAGCGACCGTTGAAATTCAAAATATGATCGAAGGCTTACAACAAGGTTCTAAAAAACTGACCAGCATTACCAATGTGATTGTTACCGAAGCCGATCAGGGCAGTGCAAGTATTAAAGCGGTCGGTGACGATATTACCGACATGGCTGAGTCGATTAATGCCGTGTTTGATATGAGTAGCCAGATAGCCGCCTCAGCTGAACAACAAAGTGTCTCAGCTGGTGATATTGCCTCGCAACTTAATCAAATCCGTCAGCAATCGGAGACGATTCGCAGTACTGCAAAACATGCCGGAATATTAGCGAAAGATTTACATCAATCATCTCAAGGTTTAGCGGCGATTTTAAGTCAATATAGAATTTAATTTTGTATCAAGCAGCCCATAACAACGTTCAGTGATAGTTAGTTAAGGTGCTCGATAAAGATGGCATAGTAGTGATGATAATCACTTGGGTTACTAATATGCATGCTTAGCCATTATTTGATTTTTATAGCAGCAACCTTTTAAGGGCGATTATTTGGCCTGTAATATACTAACGTGAGTCGTTTACTCTGCTCATGTGAGCGTGTTGACAAACTATCAAACTATCAAGCTATCAAGCTTAGCCGGTGGTGAAGGAATGCTGTAAAACTAAAAAAGCTATAAGCAAGATTGCTTATAGCTTTTTTGTTGCTAAGCGATGTCGGGGGCTAGGTTATGTCAGCACCCTAACGATTAACTAAACGTAGTCCAAATGGGGGCATGATCGGACGGTTTCTCAATCGCGCGTAATTCGTAATCGACATCAGATTCGACTACGCGTGACACTAATGAGTCGGTCACTAATATCACGTCGATGCGCAGACCACGGTTATCATCAAAGCCTTTACTGCGGTAATCAAACCACGAGTAACGTTCAGTGCGATCTGGATGCAATTGGCGGAAACTATCAATAAAGCCCCATTGTTGTAAACGTGCTAACCATTCACGTTCTTCTGGTTGGAAGCTACATTTTCCGCTTTTTAACCAACGCTTAGCGTTCACTTCACCAATGCCGATATCTAAATCGGTGGGCGATATATTGATATCACCAATGATTGCTATGTCATCGCTTGGTTGGTGATGTTTCTCTAAATATAGCATTAAGTCTTGATAAAACTTACGTTTAGCCGGGTATTTTGTTTCGTGGTGAATGCTTTCACCTTGTGGAAAATATCCATTGAATACCGTTAATACTCGGCCATTATCTTGTGTAAATTGGCCAATAATAAGTCGACGCTGAGCATCTTCATTATCAGATTCAAAACCTTTAATAATGCTAATGGGTTCAGCTTTTGACAGCATGGCTACGCCATAATGTGCTTTGCCGCCATGGTAATGAACTTTGTAGCCCATTGCCTCAACATCTGCAACCGGAAAGGCTTCGTCGTGCACTTTGGTTTCTTGTAAGCCAATAATGTCAGGCGCGTGGCTGTCTATAAGTGCTTGCAATTGATGCAGTCGAGCACGTATGCCATTAATGTTAAAAGAAACAATCTTCATTATGGGAGCACTCGTTTAAATGGCTTAACAATAACGCTTTTATACACACCAGCACCAATGTAAGGGTCCACATCAGCCCATGCTTGTGCATCTTCTAATGAGGCAAAATCGGCAATAACTAATGAGCCGGTAAAACCTGCTTCACCAGGGTTTTCGTTATCAATAGCAGGATGTGGTCCGGCAGTTAATAAACGGCCTTCATCAGCTAAATCTTGTAAACGAGCTAAATGTTCAGCGCGAACAGATAAGCGTTTCTCTAAACTGTTTTCCACATCTTGAGATGAAATCATATACCACATATCGTTGCTTCCTTTATTTGATTTTATTTTACATGAATGCTTATTGACCATCAGTTGTTTGCGAATCGTCATCTTGCATATTTTTATACAAATAAACGACCGTAATAACGGTGTTGATTAAGGTGAGGGCGGTTAGGCCAAACACTTTGAAGTTTACCCAGGTTTCCAGAGGTAAATTAAACGCAATGTAAATATTAGCAAAGGCACATAAGACAAAAAATCCAACCCAATACCACGTGACTTGAGCCCATATTTTATCGTCAACTTTCATTTCTTTACCAAGCATGCTTTTAAGCGCAGGTTTGCCCATCATTTGTGAGGCAATTAGTCCTATGGCGAATAAGGCATAAACGATACTGACTTTCCATTTGATAAAGGCATCGTCATGGAAAAACAGTGTGAGTGAGCCAAACACAGTGACCAAGGCGAAGGTGGCTAAATGCATTTTTTCAATGTGTTTATAAAGCAGATAAGTGATCACAAGTTGAAGCGCTGTTGCCGCAATCAATACTCCTGTTGCGGCGTAAATATCATAGAACTTGTAAACCGCAAAAAAAATGACTAATGGTAAAAAATCTAACAGTTGCTTCATATAAATCTCAGGCTAGGGAAACGATAATGTCTAGTTCGGACATGATTGCATCATATTTTCAATCGTAATTGTGGCCAATTGTAGCATGATGTTATTGCCATTCGCATTAATATGGTGGTTAATCTGCGGATTCTAAACCACGATTGTGCAAAAGAATGTAAACCTTTTTAATTAGGTTTGTGAATAATAGAAGGTGATTATAGTAGTGCTAAACCTGTTGTGGGTTGTTTTAATGTATTGATTTTCATTATTTTTTATAAAACCTGCAATCTCTGTATCATCAATGAGCATCGCATAGGTTGAGCATTTAATTGTAAAGTGGTACTGCAATAGCGTTTGCTGCTTTGATGGTTAACCATAACTTAGGCTCATCAAGAAGACTGGCACTTTTTTCTGACAACAAGGGATTATGCAGAACAAATTCTTTACGTTTGTCGAGTTCGGATTTTTCGAGCATGCCATCGGTGATGGGGTGATTATAGAACATGGTATTAAAGCTGCCGTCATCGATGGCGAGTCGTAAACCATATTCAATTCGCTCAGCTAACCGAGGATTGTCTTTACTGACAAAAAAATAAATCGGGGCTGTGTAGCGTATTAAGATATTTTTTTCTAACACTAATTCACTGTGACGAGCAAGGTCGCGCCAAGGTTCAAAAAGAGCACGAGGATAATAATCAAACCGATTTTTAAGCAACATACTAATTAAACTCTTTTCTGGTCCTGGGACCACATTAAAGCCATTGCTGTTCAAAATATTGGTATCAGGCCAATCTAAACCTTGACCCATAAGGATTTTTTTTAGGTCTTCTAGGCTGGTGAGTTGATCAAATTGTGGCTGGTCGCCTTTACGTATAATCCCAATTCTATATCCCATAAGCCCTTTTAATAGTGGGATATAGACCGCTTGAAGCTGTGCTTCCCGTTCAATACTTGTCATGCTCCACGCGACATCGATATTTTTGTTTTCGGCCAGCATTTTTAGGGTACGACTTTGAGGCATATTAATCATGGCTGCACGCATTTGAAACGTACCGTAGCGGCTAGCACTTTTATCCAGAGCAAGTGCTAACAGTGAAATAAAATAGGCTTGTTTAGGATCTGCACCTTGAACGGAGGCATTATAATTAACTATGGTGTGTTCAAGCTCTAACGCATTTTCTGAGGCGTTTGAGGTATTGAATGAACATAAGATTACAAGTGTTAACATCCTTATTAACTGACTTTTCATACAGCGCCGATTTAGTGATTGATTGATGATAAATAAAGTATAGTTAACAATAAAAAAATAGCTGGAATAATTACTCTTTTTTGTTATTTTTATCAGTAACCTATAAGCGGGATAAAAAACGTTTATTAAACCGTTATTTGCCCGCTAGTGTGGAAAATTTAACTTGCTAAAGCTTAGCGCTGGATACGTTATTGTTTCTTGCTTGGTAAACACATTACTCGTTTGATATGAGATGGGTCAAGTTTATGATTTTGTAAATACCGCTATCATTTATTGACCCCGTTTAAGTTTACTTTTGGAACTGATACACACTGCCTAGTTTCAAAATTTGGGTTAGCTCATCTAACGCAGTGCGCGATTCAATAATCAATTGCGGGTCGGCTAAATCTTGAACCGTTAATTGGTCGCGATAATGCCTATCAACCCAGGTATTTAGACGAGTAAATAAGCTATCATTCATGAGGGTGTTTTGATTAACTGCGGCAACTTCTTGTTGGTTCATTGCCACACGTAAACGTAAACAAGCTGGCCCACCACCATTTTGCATACTTTGTTTCACATCAAAATAACGCACTTGTTTGATTGGCGTGCCTAAGGTTATCAGTTCATTTAAGTAAGCAAAAACTGCGGGATTTTCTTGGCAGTTTGTCGGTGCAATAATGGCCATTTCACCAGACGGTAAGGTAATGATCTGCGTATTAAACAGGTAACTTTTGACCGCATCATCAATTGACACTTGGCTGGTTGCCACTTTGATAAAATGCATGTCACTATCCATTTTTCGGCGAATTTCATCAAATTTTGCTTCGGTATGTAAAAACGCCTGTTCATGATAAAAAAGGACGTTTTGATTACCAACAGAAATCACATCGTTGTGGAATACACCTTGGTCAATCACATCAGGGTTTTGCTGCATAAACACGCAACTTTCATCTTCAAGCTGATGCAAACGAGCAACGGCTTGTGATGCTTCTAAGGTTTGACGGGCGGGATATTTTTTCGGTTTTGGTGCATCAGGATTGGTTGCCGATTGTCCATAAACAAACAGTTCAACACCAGCATGGCCGTATTCAGCACATAGGCGGGTATGATTTGCGGCGCCTTCATCACCAAAACTTGCATGTTCTGGTAAATGTTGGTGATGTTTAAAATGGCGATCGTTGTTAAATGTTGCCTGTAAAATATTGCCTGTGGTGACAGGCTCAATGCTGCGGTGTAATTTGTCGACTAAGTTAGCTGGCGTGAAATGAACTTTACCGTCCCGGGTATCGGCACTGGGGGATACGGTTGCCGCGTTAGCAGTCCACATACTTGATGCACTGCAACAAGCATTAAGTAGCGCAGGAGCCTGTTGAGCCGCTTTTTGTAAAACTTCAGCGTCTGACCCAGAAAAACCAATTCGACGCAGTGTATAAAGGTCTGGACGCTCTTGCGGGGCTAATACCCCTTGTACCATTCCCAAGTCTGCTAATGATTTGGCTTTTTGCAAACCTTGTTTAGCTGCCGCTTTGGGATTTGAGGTTTGGGCCGCATTACTAAATGAGGCTACATTACCAAATGATAATCCGGCATAGTTATGGGTTGGTCCTACCAAGCCATCAAAGTTTGCTTCAAAATGCTTCATTCGTGATCCTTGAGAGTTTTTAGTGAATAATTATTATTGTTGTTGCACTTATTTGTGTTACTTATAAAAAAGGAACGTGATTGCTGACTACAGTTAACGCTAATTTAACCCCAGTATACTGAAGCTATAAGGGTTAACAAGGTGTGGTTAATTTGTACAAATGTGTATAAATGACTAAAAATGCACTGAAGGTGCTCGCAAGTATCATTAAGTGAAAAATTACGTTTAAAAAACGCATATTATTTTTCGCATTTTTTATTA
This sequence comes from Shewanella sp. SG44-6, assembly GCF_014164185.1. Lineage (NCBI taxonomy): Bacteria > Pseudomonadati > Pseudomonadota > Gammaproteobacteria > Alteromonadales > Shewanellaceae > Shewanella > Shewanella sp. SG44-6. Next base: position 32,049 of record NZ_JACJER010000017.1, read on the forward strand.
TTGAATAAATTTTGCTTAAAAAATGACTTACTAGCCATGTAAAAGAGGGATTAACTTGAAACTATTGTCTCAACCCTCTATATATGGAATCAATTTTCTTTTTTTCGAGACTTTTTGGCGCAAATAAAACTATGGGTAAATCGCTAGTTATTGTCGAATCGCCGGCCAAAGCCAAGACAATTAATAAATATCTTGGTAAAGACTTCATTGTGAAGTCGAGTGTAGGTCACATACGTGACTTACCAACTTCGTCTACTTCTGACGGTACAACTGTGACTAAAACCGCAGCAGAAGTTAAGAAATTATCTCCTGAAGAAAAAGCTAAATACAAGCTAATCAGAGACAAACAAGCGCTTGTGGCGCGTATGGGTGTCAACCCAGATAAAGGCTGGGCGGCTAAGTATCAAATTCTGCCTGGTAAAGAAAAAGTTGTTAAAGAACTCAAAGCGTTAGCAGAAGATGCTGACCAAATATATCTCGCAACGGATTTGGACCGTGAAGGGGAAGCCATCGCCTGGCATTTGCAGGAGATCATTGGTGGTGATGCTTCACGGTATCAGCGAGTTGTGTTTAACGAAATTACTAAAACTGCGATTCAAGATGCATTTAGTAACCCGTCTGTACTTGACACTAATATGGTTAACGCCCAACAAGCACGTCGTTTCTTAGACCGTGTCGTTGGCTTTATGGTGTCACCTTTATTATGGAAAAAAGTTGCTCGTGGTCTATCAGCTGGGCGTGTGCAATCGGTTGCGGTTCGCTTAGTTGTAGAACGTGAAAGTGAGATTAAAGCATTCGTTCCAGAAGAATTTTGGGACATACATGCTGAATTAAATACGCCAACCGCAGCAAGCTTGAAAATGCAGGTGATGAAGTATCAATCTGCTGCATTTGAGCCGATTAATGAAGCACAAGCTAAAGTGGCAGTAGATGCATTGCGTGGGGCGTCTTACGTGGTCAGTGCGCGTGAGGATAAAGCAACCTCAAGCAAACCAACAGCACCTTATATAACCTCTACATTGCAGCAAGCCGCGAGTACTCGTCTAGGTTTTGGTGTGAAGAAAACCATGATGATGGCGCAGCGTTTATACGAAGCGGGCCACATTACCTATATGCGTACCGATTCAACCAATTTAAGTAAAGAAGCGGTTGAAAATTTACGTGAAATGATTGCTTCTGAGTTTGGTGATAAGTATTTACCAGCTGAACCTATCCGTTATGGTAGTAAAGAAGGTGCCCAAGAGGCGCATGAAGCGATTAGACCGTCGAACGTTGCTGTGCAGTCTGCATCCCTAACCGACATGGAAAGAGACGCTCAGCGCTTGTATGAGCTCATTTGGCGTCAATTCGTGTCGTGTCAAATGACCCCAGCTCAGTATGACGCAACACGTTTAACCGTTACTGCGGGTGATTACGAATTAAAAGCCAGTGGTCGCACATTACGCTTTGATGGTTGGACGCGTGTTCAACCACAGATGAGTAAGAAAAACGAAGACGATAAAACACTGCCAGTAGTCGAAAAAGGTGACAAGTTAGTGCTTGAAACCTTATCGCCTAAACAGCACTTTACCAAGCCTGCACCACGTTACAGCGAAGCCTCTTTAGTTAAAGAGCTCGAAAAACGTGGTATTGGCCGTCCGTCAACGTATGCGACAATTATTTCAACCATTCAGGATCGCGGCTACGTCAAAGTGGACAATCGCCGTTTCTTTGCTGAAAAAATGGGTGAGATAGTTAGCGAACGTTTAGTAGGCAGTTTTAAAGAATTAATGAGTTACGACTTTACCGCAAGCATGGAGCAAACATTAGATGATGTTGCTCAAGGTAAGCTTGACTGGAAAAAAGTACTCGATGGTTTTTACGGTGACTTTACCAAACAATTATTGTTGGCTGAGTTAGACCCAGATGAAGGCGGCATGCGCCCCAATGAGATGGTATTAACAGATGACATTAAGTGTCCTACCTGTGGCCGTCCAATGGGGATCAGAACCGGTTCTACTGGGGTGTTTTTAGGCTGTTCTGGCTATGCTTTACCGCCTAAAGAACGTTGCAAAACCACGCTTAACTTAACCCCAGGTGAAGAAGCGGTTAGCGACAATGAAGATGGTGAAACGGAAGCGTTACGGGCTAAACATCGTTGTGGTAAGTGTGGCACAGCGATGGACAGTTACCTGATTGATGAGACGCGTAAATTACATGTTTGTGGTAATAACCCCTCATGTGATGGCTACGAAGTGGAAGCCGGGCAATTTAAGATTAAAGGTTATGAAGGTCCAATTATTGAGTGCGATCGTTGCGGCAATAATATGGAACTGAAAAATGGTCGATTTGGTAAGTATTTTGGTTGCACTAACAGCGAGTGTAAAAATACGCGTAAGTTGCTAAGAAGCGGCGAAGCTGCGCCACCAAAAGAAGATCCCATTTTTCTACCTGAACTAAAATGCACTAAGTCAGATGCGCATTTTGTGCTTCGTGATGGTGCTGCTGGCATATTTTTAGCGGCAAGTACTTTCCCTAAATCGCGTGAAACACGTGCGCCATTAGTGGAAGAGTTAGTTCAGTATCGTGATCTGTTATGGCCTAAATATGCGTATCTTGCTGACGCACCTACAGAAGATGATGATGGTAATAAAGCCTCGGTTAAATTTAGCCGTAAAACCAAAGAGCAGTATGTTGCTACTGAAGTTGATGGTAAAGCCACCGGTTGGTCTTCTAAGTTTATTGGCGGTAAATGGGTCAGTGAAGCAACTAAGAAAAAAGCCAAGAAATAGTTTCTAGCTTTAGTTACTTCATCGTTGTTGATTAACGCTACCCGATTGGGTAGCGTTTTTGTTTGCGCCAGATACGGGGTTATTGCATTTTTGTATAGTGAATAGCTGGGCCAACGTGTTGTTTAGACTCTGACCAACAAGTTAATTTAGCCAAGCAGACACAAAAAAGCACTGATAATAATCAGTGCTTTTTTAGTGATAAAGTATTGCGTATTACCTCAGTGTTAAACCGAAATATCGCAAATTATTTGGCACTGTTTTGCGCAGCTTGAATCGCGGTTAATGCAATCGTGTAGACAATATCATCGACAAGTGCACCTCGTGATAAATCGTTAACCGGTTTACGCATACCTTGAAGCATAGGACCGATACTGATCAAATCCGCGCTACGCTGTACGGCTTTGTATGTAGTGTTACCAGTATTTAAGTCTGGGAACACAAACACAGTAGCTTTGCCGGCAACAGGGCTGTTAGGCGCTTTAGATTGAGCGACGTTAGGCATCACTGCGGCATCGTACTGCAAAGGGCCATCGATAATTAAATCTGGACGTTTTTCTTTAGCAATTCGTGTGGCTTCGCGGACTTTATCCACATCAGAACCTGTACCAGAGGTGCCCGTTGAGTAACTGATCATCGCAACGCGAGGTTCAATACCAAAGGCTTTAGCGGACTCCGCTGACTGAATTGCAATATCGGCTAACTGCTCAGGATTAGGATCTGGGTTAATCGCACAGTCACCATAAACAAGCACTTGATCAGGCATCAGCATGAAGAAAATTGACGATACTAAGCTAGAACCCGGTGCCGTTTTAATCAACTGTAACGGTGGGCGAATAGTGTGGGCTGTGGTATTAACAGCGCCAGACACAATACCATCGACCTCATCTTGTGCCAGCATCATAGTACCAAGCACCATGTTGTCTTCAAGTTGCTCACGGGCGACGACTTCGGTTAAGCCTTTGCTGCGACGTAATTTAAGCATTGGTTCTACGTATTTTTCACGCACGGTTTCAGGCTCAATGATCTCAATGCCATCACCTAAAACGACGTCTTGCAACAATGCAACGCGTAAAATTTCTTCGCGGTTACCTAATAACACACAGCGAGCGATACCGCGTTCAGCACAAATAGAGGCCGCTTTAACGGTTCTCGGTTCTTCACCTTCCGGAAGCACGATAGTTTTACGTGCAGCACGGGCTAATTCAGTTAACTTATAACGGAATGCTGGTGGCGATAATCGGTGTTCACGGGGAGAATCTTGAGTAACACTTTCAATCCATGTTTGATCGATATGGCTGGCAACGTACTCTTGCACTTTCTCAACCCGTACAGCATCATCAACAGGCACTTCATGATCAAAGCGTTGAATATTGAGCGATGTCTGCCATGTATTTGAATCTATTAGAAATACTGGCAAACCAGTTTCAAATGCTTGCTCACATAGGTTCATGATTTCTGGTTCAGGCGAATAGCCACCAGTCAGCAATAATGCACCAATTTTCACACCATTCATGGCAGCTAAACACGCTGAGACTATGACGTCAGAGCGATCGCCTGAAGTCACTAAAAGTGAGTTGGTTTTGATGTGAGTGACCAAGTTTGGAAGGCTGCGAGCACAAAATGTCACCCGGCGCATACGACGAGTATGCATTTCACCGGCATTAATGATTTTTGCATTTAAGTGCTTAGCTAAATCAGATGCGCGTGGGGCAATTAACTCTAAATTATATGGCACACTACCTAATATGCGCAGTGGACTTTTACCCGGCAGTTGGAACATCCCCGAGCTATCAACCGCGTTCATGTTTTTATCATCAAAGACTTCTGATAAATCAGGACGTGTACGACCTTCGTTGTCAACGGGGGCACCAATTTTATTGATGATAGCGCCAATTAAGCGTTTGTTTTTCTGTCCACCCCAAGAGTTAAAGGCGATCTCTAAGCGATTCATTAATCCATTAGGCGTATCGTTGCCTGGGGTTGCGATGAAAATAACATCTGCATCTAATGCTTTAGCAATTTCGTAGTTAATGTCATCAGCAAAAGGGTGGCTTCGTGTTGGCACTAAGCCTTCAATCACTAAAGTTTCAGTATTATTGGCGCATTCCGACGCGCGGGCAATAATCTGTTCCAATAGGACATCAGTTTGCTCTGAGCGGATTAAAGCTTCAGCGTGTTCCATTGAAAAAGGCTCCAACGGATTAACCGTAGGAGAAGTACTTAAAATAGTGGTTGAACGCTCAGGACCTGTATCACCAGATCGAATTTGTGCAATAGGTTTAAAAAATTGCACTTTAACGCCTTTGCGTTCTAGGGCGCGAACCATACCTAAACTAAGCGATGTTAATCCTACTCCAATACCAATTGGAATAAGCATAATATTACGAGACATGACGACCTCTTATGTGCGTAGTGTTCATGATAGTTAACCGAATATAAACCTAATAGCGGTTTTACTTAGCTGTGATCAGCTTAATGGCATCTTCGGCAATAACCCACTCTTCATTTGTTGGTATGACCATAGCAATAGGGGTACCTGCTTGGGTTATTACACCCTGTTGGCCAAAACGAGCAGCTTTATTCAAGATGTCGTCAACTTTGAAGTTAAATATTTCTAATAAATTAAGGACTTTCTCACGAATAAGATTCGAGTTTTCGCCAATACCGCCAGTAAAAATGATGGCGTCTAAACGCCCTAATGGCACAGTGTAAGAGGCAATATATTTAGCTAAACGGTAGCAGAAAATATCCAAGGCTAACGTGGCCCCTTTATGGCCATCATGATAACCTTCTTCAATTCCACGACAATCATTAGTCAGCTCTGAAATGCCCAGTAAACCACTTTGTTTATTCAGTAGGTTGTTTACTTCATCCAGGGTATAGCCAAGTTGTTTGACTAAATGAAAAATAATCGATGGGTCTAAATCGCCACAACGGGTACCCATGACTAAACCTTCAAGCGGGGTTAAACCCATTGAAGTGTCGACGCTTTTACCGCCTTTAATGGCTGCAACTGATGCGCCATTACCTAGATGAGCACAAATAACATTGATGTCTTTAACATCTTTGCCTAATACTTTGGCCGCTTCACGGCAAACGTAAAAGTGGCTAGTTCCATGCATGCCATAACGGCGAATACTATGTTCACGATACAATTTGTAAGGTAGGGCATAAATATACGCTTTCTCAGGCATGGTTTGATGAAATGCGGTGTCAAACACTGTCACTTGTGGCAACTGAGGAAAAGACGCTATCGCTGCGCGAATACCAATTAAATGGGCCGGATTATGTAGCGGTGCTAATGAGGCACAATCTTCGATGCCTTGGATGACTTCAGGGGTGATAATGACAGAGCGGGTAAATTTTTCACCACCGTGAACGATGCGATGGCCAATAGCCTTAATTTGTGCCGCCAGTTCTGGGTGTTCCGCCAAGATGTTATTAACGATGAATTCTACTGCTTCGCGATGTGCAGTAAAGGCGCCTAATTTGGCTTCATTTTTACCGCCATTAAATTTCCATTTAATGCGCGAATCTTCTAAACCAAAACATTCAGCTAATCCAGAAATTTTATCATCGCCTGATTGAGCATCAATGATGGCAAATTTTAATGATGAGCTACCGCAGTTGAGCACGAGTACTAATTTGTCTGACATGTTAACGCCTTTTAAGTCAATGAAACTAAATAAAATAGTAAAATTCCATTTTGATTAAGGTTTATGAACATTATTCATAAACGCTACACTTTGGTGTTCTTTTGCTGATTGGCACAGTAAGCTAAATCATTAAAGTGTCAAATCGGCCAGTGCATTTTGGGTACGACACTGTATTATGGTAATGTTTCACTCATGTCCTAAGCAGTAAAGGTAACCGTATATTGAACATGAATCTGGTTAAATTACTTGGCGACGGTCAACGTTATATGAAGACTTGGCCAATGGTTAGGCAACTTGGGTTTTATTTCCCCGAGTACCGTGTCGTCAAAGCGACTCAGTTAGCGATCATCGCCATGCCGATTTTGGCATTAGTGGTTGCGGCCAGCCAACTCTACGTTTTGGGCTGGAATTACTTACCGCAAGCATTAACAACACTGCTCTTTTTTATTAGCCTGCCACTACAAGGCTTATTATGGTTAGGCTGGCGAGCGAGCCACCCATTGCCTTTATCGTTATTCGAGTGGGGCAATCAACTCAGTGCTAAATTGACCGAGATGGGTATCTATTGCCAACCCCTAGGTGCCAGAGCCTGTTATTCAGACATGGCCGCCATCTTGAAATTGGCTTTTGAACGTTTGGATCAAAGTTACTGGGAAGAACTCTAATCTATCTGCTTGGTAATCTGTTGCTCATTTAAGTCGGTTTATTTTTGTTATGACTAAAATGTAGCGCTAATGCCTCGATCTAAAAACACTTGTTGAATTTTTTGCATCGTCTCAGTACTTGGCGGTGCAATATCAGACAAGGTGTATGCTTCGCCAAAGGCTTGCCATTTATGTTGACCTAACGGGTGATAAGGCAGTAGCTCAACTTTCTCAACATTATTCATCGGTTTAATAAACTCAGCTAATGCAATGGCCGACTCTACGTCTTCGGTAAATCCGGCGACAACCACATATCGGATCCAGGTTTTTATGTTTCGTTTAGCGAGATATTGAGCAAATTGTAATGTTCTATGGTTACTGACTTTTGTCAGTTCGATGTGTTTAGCATCATCCATTTGTTTTATATCAAGTAACACTAAATCGGTATTGTCGAGTAACTCATCAATCACAGGTTCGTATTTGCGCACAAAACCGTTAGTGTCTAAACAGGTGTGGACACCCTGATCTTTGCAGGCTTTAAATAATTCACTGACAAATTGAGCTTGTAAAATTGCTTCCCCACCACTGGCCGTAATACCACCACCGCTAGCGTCTAAAAAGGGTTGATAAGCAATAACTTGTTTCATTATTTCATCGACAGATATTTCTTTGCCGCCATCCAAATCCCACGTATCACGATTATGACAATATTGGCAGCGCATAAGGCAGCCCTGCATAAAAGTAATATAACGGATCCCCGGACCGTCTACGGTTCCGAATGATTCCACTGAATGAATGCGACCTAAGGTCATTATTATTCCTCAAATATCTATAAAAAAGGCTGTATCGATAATTTGTTACACATCGATACAGCCAATTTTAGCAGAGACTACATACTTTTAGTAAATGTACGAGTAATCACGTCTTGTTGCTGCTCTGGAGTGAGCGCATTAAAGCGAACGGCGTAACCTGATACACGGATTGTTAATTGTGGATATTTATCCGGATGAACAATCGCATCTTCTAACATTTCACGGTTCATCACGTTAACGTTTAAGTGTTGACCACCTTCACGATTTGGCTTGCTTAAGAAGTAGCCATCCATTAATGACGCTAAGTTAGTACGACGACCAGTGTCATCTTTACCTAATGCATTTGGCACGATAGAGAAAGTGTAAGAAACACCATCTTGTGCGTGAGCAAATGGTAGCTTGGCGACTGATGTTAATGAAGCAATTGCGCCATTTTCATCACGACCATGCATAGGGTTTGCACCTGGAGCAAATGGTGCACCTGAACGACGACCGTCTGGAGTGTTACCGGTTTTCTTACCATAAACCACATTTGAAGTGATGGTTAAGATTGATTGAGTTGGAATGGCATTACGATACATTTTCTTATCGCGAATTTTTGCCATAAAACGTTCAACTAAATCGCAAGCAATGTCATCTACACGAGCGTCATTGTTACCAAATTTTGGATAGTCACCTTGGATATCAAAATCAACGGCAATACCATTTTCGTCACGGATAGGCTTAACTTGAGCGTACTTAATTGCAGACAATGAATCGGCAGCAATTGATAAACCAGCAATACCACAAGCCATAGTGCGGCGCACATCGCGGTCATGTAATGCCATCAACGCAGACTCGTAAGAGTATTTGTCGTGCATATAGTGGATGGCGTTAAGTGCAGACACATATTGTGTTGCAAGCCAGTCCATTAAACCGTCAAGACGAGACATCACATCATCAAACTCAAGTACATCGGCAGTGATTGGATCTGCTTTTGGAGCAATTTGAGTTTTAAGTTTTTCGTCAACACCACCGTTAATGGCATATAACATGGTTTTGGCTAAGTTAGCGCGAGCACCGAAGAACTGCATGTGTTTACCCACAATCATTGGGCTAACACAACAGGCGATGGCGTAATCGTCAGACTCGAAGTCTGGACGCATTAAATCATCGTTTTCATATTGAATTGAGCTGGTGTCAATCGATACTTTTGCACAGTAGCTTTTAAACCCTTGTGGTAATTTTGTTGACCACAATACGGTAATGTTTGGCTCTGGGCTTGGGCCCATGTTGTACAAGGTATGTAAAAAACGGAAGCTAGATTTTGTGACTAATGTACGGCCATCAAGACCCATACCTGCGATAGACTCAGTTGCCCAAATCGGGTCACCAGAGAATAGTTCATCGTATTCAGGTGTGCGAAGGAAACGAACCATACGCAGTTTCATTACGAAATGGTCAACCATTTCTTGGGCTTGCTGTTCAGTAAGAATACCATTTTTAATATCACGTTCAATATAAGCATCAATGAACGTTGAAGTACGACCCAGTGACATTGCGGCGCCATTTTGGCTTTTTACTGCAGCAAGATAACCAAAGTAAGTCCATTGAATGGCTTCTTTAGCATTTTTGGCCGGTACAGAAATATCACAACCGTATTTAGCTGCCATCACTTTCATTTGGCCTAAAGCACGATGCTGCTCAGAAATTTCTTCACGTAATTGAATCACACTTGATAAGTCTTCGCCTGCTTCAAACTGCGCTTGCAGTGAACTGAATTGGGCAAACTTATCTTTCATTAAGTAATCAATACCGTATAAAGCAATGCGGCGGTAATCACCAATAATACGACCACGGCCGTAAGCATCAGGTAAACCCGTTAATATACCTGATTTACGACAAGCCATAATTTCAGGGGTATAAACATCAAACACACCCTGGTTGTGGGTTTTACGTAATTCAGAATAAATGTAATTAACATCGCTGTTAAGTTCACGGCCATATGCTTTACATGAACCTTCAACCATACGAATGCCGCCATTAGGCAACATGGCACGCTTTAATGGTGCATCAGTTTGTAAACCGACAATAGTTTCAAGCTCTTGATTAATGTAACCAGCATTATGAGAAGTAATGGTAGAGACCATTTCAGTATCGAAATCGACAGGAGCATGAGTTTGGTTCTCTTGCTTGATGCCTTCCATAACTTTGTCCCACAAAGTTAATGTTGCATCTGTTGCACCTGTTAAGAATGACTCATCACCCTCATATGGTGTGTAATTTTGTTGGATAAAGTCACGTACATTAACTTCTGTTTTCCAATCGCCAGCTACGAAACCTTCCCACGCGTTGGCAAATAGTTCGGTTTTATCTGTCATTTACTTAACCCTCTGGTTGATTTTCAACGGATACTGTCTCAATTAGCACGAGCTGGTATCCGTGAGTATTTACATTCTGTCATCTAGGCGCATTCGCTAGATTGAGCTGTTAACATCTTCTGCGACATTGGTGGCAGAAATGTTCCGCCTGGTTTTTATAATGACGCTAATCGATATTGTTTTAGTTAATGAATTAATTGGTAAGACCATTTATCCATGAGTTGATAATAGCACAGCTAAATGACGATATCGGCAGCTTTTGATAATTGAATAACAAAAGTGTTAACTGGCTAACATATCTGTTTAGAATTAAGAGTAGCACACATTAATATTAGCCAATAAAAAAGCGAAATCGTTGCCGATTTCGCCTTTTAAGAGTGATATTACCAAGTACAACGCGATTATAAGAAGGCTGGGATACCTTCAATCATACCTACTGCTAACATCGCCGCTAAACAAATCACGAATGCTAGCGTTGGGATCACGATCCGGTCGGCAAACGATAATGTTTTAGGACGTTCTTTGTCACCAATTAAGCCGTTGTTATCAAGCAACATGGTTAATGCCCATGCTAATACCGGATTGGCTACAAATGAGGCAAAAATACAGATCCCTGCAGCTTGGCTACTGGTGGTGTCTTTAACCATCTGTAAGCCGGCTTCCAGTAACGGTAGGAACACACCGACTAACAATGCAATTGACATAACCGGGCGCCATACTGTGATATCCATAGGATAACCAATGACAGCGACAATAATACATAAGCTGCCAAGCAAGATTGCGCCAGCAGGAATAGGACGTTTGGCTATTGCAGCAGGGATCATATAGGTTCCCCAAGAAGAGGTAATGTTACCGCCACCTACTGCTGTACCTACGATCTGTCTCACTGAACAGGTGGTCATGGTGTCATCGACATCCATCAGTACTTTTTCAGCCCCTTTTGGGTAATTTAATTCTTGGAAAATACGATGACCAAGGAAGTCTGGTGACCACATGGCAACAGCAAGAATAGCAAACGGTAATGATGCAATAAAATGGGCCATATTAGGTAAACCTAACTGCCAACCGTGTTCAGTTGAGCCCCACCAATACACAGGGTTTAAATTAGGAATCCCAGGCGCCGTGGTAAACTGCAAATCTAAGCCTGCACCAAAAGCAAATGCCAGTGCGACTGCTGCAATCGAACACAAAGGAATGGCTAACCAGCGTTTACCAAATTTAGCTAATGCTGCATAAATGATCACATTGATTAACAATATGGCAAAGGCAACATAACCGAGTGAGTAGTCCAAGTTATGCTTGGCTTGCAGTCCGCCAGCCCAGTCGAATAACGAGCCTATTTGACTTTTCGCTCCCATAAAGCCTAAGAACACTAATAAGCCGCCAGCCACGCCGCTACTGGTGAGATTGACCAGTTTCGAGCCACCTTTGAAATAACTTAAAATTAAGCCAAATATACCAATGAGAATTGCTAAGGCTAAAGGGTGAGCACCGGCGAGTGCGATAGTACCAATTAACGGGATCATTGGTCCATGGTTGCCGCCGAGGTTTGCCCTTGGGTTAATAAAACCTGAGCTAATAATACAGAATAGTAAAGCTGGGATGAGCATTTCTACCCGCACGACTTGGATAGCAAAGTCAGCGCCAAGATTGATGTGGTCCCACTTTTCGCTTAAGCCAGCAGCCCAAGCAGCCATTACTGCTGAATACATCACAGTAATACCAATGGTTCCTGCGATAGCTGGAACTAAGTCTTCCCATTCAAAGCGAAAATCACGTCCAGGGAGGTTAAGTCCCCAGCGTCTTGGTTTCATTATTTTTAGTTCGTTTTCTAAATAGGCATCGCGAGTATCAAATTCACTCGCAGGGCGGTGAAGTTCGCGATAGCTGGCTTCTTGTGCTTGTTTTTCTGAATTGCTGACAGTTTCTGACATAATTTCTCATTCTCCGAAAAGAACAGGTTAATCCATCAAATGATGAAGTTTAAGTGTGTTCCCTTGAAGTGATGGCGATATCCATAAGAGCTGCTTGCCAGTGAGCGGCTAATAGCTCTTATCACTTTGCTCATCTGTAATGTTTCATTTGTGAAGCATTACAGTGATGTCCTTATTTAAGTCTTTCTTGGTAAGACCAATTTACCTCACGAATTTTAGCATAGTGATTTAATTGCATCACTTGGTATCAATAAAGTTGATGTTTTGTTTGTTGGAAGTGAGAGCTGGATAACAAGTTGACTGCATTATTAGACGAAGAAATGAGTCTAAAAGTTAGCTCGCTTAGCCCTTTGCTGTTAAAAATATCATGCCACATCAATATAATTGATACAAAGTATCGTCATCGTTCAATCGTAGTTGATATCAAAGCAGGTTATAGCATCAATACTAGACAAAAAAATTTTGTTTAGATAAAAATTATCTCGGCTTATGCAAATCGTTTGAAGGTAAAACTGAGTATCGAGAAACTTGATACTGATGATAATGACGAATCTTACTGTTGCTTAAAGCTCAATATTATTTTAATTAATATGACTGTAGCAGGAATAATTAACTCGAGTTGACGTTTAAATACAATCGACATGTGTTAGCTGAGTTTACGCCAACTTAGCCTGCCACAGCGCGATGTTATGAGGCAGGTTAGTCGGTCGTATCAAAATAGATGCAGCAAAGCAGGCGAGCATAACCTGTTACTATTGCGCTTAGCGCTAATGGAGTGGTGTTTAAGCTGCGAAGATAGAGGCCATGCCGATTAACAACCGGCACTAAATATGTTGTACAAGTTCTTGGTCAATAATGAAGCTTAACTGCGAGTAACACACTTTGCTTCTGCAATAAGGCAATCTCTGAGTGGGTTATCACCAGTATCTTGGCGCCAGATAAATGATAAATGTCGTTTTAAGTTTAATTCGGGCGTAGTTAACACAACTAATTCGCCATTGGCGACATCTTGTTCGACATCCAAATAGGGCAAGCAGCTTAAATACACGCCATTTTTAACTAAAGCTTTTAATAATCCGACGTGATCGTATTCTTTCCAGACATTTAATTTAACAATTACCCCATGGATGGCGGCATCAAAAATACGCCGAGTGCCAGCACCTGGCTCTCTTAAAACCCATTTGGCTTGTTCAAGTTGAGCGATGCTAGTGCGTTTGTTTTTCGCAAACGGGTGGTGCGGAGAGACAACAACAACCAGGTGATCATCAATCCATGGTTCTTGATGCAATCGACTGTCATCAATTCGACCTTCAATAACCCCTAAATCAAATTGATAATCGAGTACCTCTTGTGCTACATGGTCGCTATTTTCAACGGCAATTTCGATTCTGAGCTCTGGAAAATCGTTATCAATTTTACTGATCAAGGCGGGTAATAAATGCTCCGCAGCGGTTTGGCTCGCGCACAGTTTTACTGTGCCACTAATAATATGTTGATCGTGAAGGCCCAGAGAGATTTGTTGTGCGTCCTGCAGTAGTTTTTGTGCCCTTGGACGTAACCATCTTCCCCAATGACTCAAGATAAGTCGATTTCCCTGGCGGATAAATAATGGTCGACCCAATAAATGTTCGAGTTGGCTTAACGACATGCTAACCGCTGATTGACTCATTGACAGTTTCTTGGCTGCTGCGCTAACGCTCTCTAAACTTGCAACAGCATCGAAAACGGCTATTTGCTTAAGCGTATAATGCATGAGATCCCTTATTGGTGAAAAACAAGATATAAAACAATGTTTCCATGATCAGCTATTTTTGATCCTAGGTATACTTAACACTATAAAATTTGTGGCCTTGCTTCAATAATCGTTATTTATCCGTTGGAAAAATCGCCATACCTGCTATCTAACAATGTTCACTTTTACAATGCTTAAATCTAAATGATGAAATTAACTGGCGAAGTGAACAAGACAAAGGTTTACGATCTCTATAAGACGTTGCCTGAATTTTGATGGGCATCAGATTGTAATTGAATGAATTAACGAATAAAAAAACGGCATCCTAAGATGCCGTTTAACCTATCTAACCTTAGTGGTTAGATAAATAGCTTAGCGCTCAATGTTTAAAACTTATAGCTAGCGGTAGTATGGAAGAAGCGACCAACGTTATCGTAAGCTGAGCTGGTGGTATCTGTACCTGTATAGCCGTAAGGCAAGTCACGGTTAAATACGTTATCGATACCAAACTTCAAGGTAATACCTGAGTTAAAGTTATATGCAACTGCCATATCACTGATAAAGTAATCACCAAATTCCATGTTGCTGTTTGGATTCGCATTTAAGGCTAATTCTTTATCGGTATAAAGGCTTACACCCTCAACAAAGCGTGTTCTCCAGCTAATATCCCAGCTATCGATTGAGTAACCTAAGCTCCAGTTTGCTTGCCATTTAGCATAACCGGCAGTGCCTGCAAGTTCTTCAAATGTATCTGGCTCATCCTGGAATGAAAAGTCTTTACGTTTTAATAGGCGAGTCGCAATAAGGTTAGTGCGTACATCACCACTAAAGGCTTCAAAGTTATAACCAATATCAAAGTCGATACCAGCAGCTTCAAGCGACGCAATGTTTAACGAGAACTGTCTAATTTGAGTAATTTCATGGCTCGCTGGATCACGAGTAATTAAGCTACAGTACTCGTTATTCACACCAGTTTTAGAATCGACACAACGGTCAATAATATCTTGAGCACCAACGGCACTGATGGCGTTTTCGATCTCAATATTCCAGTAATCGGTAGTGATCGATAATCCATCGATAAAATCAGGTTGATAGACAATCCCTAGGGTAAAACTTTTCGATTCTTCTGCTTTTAGCTCGCGGTTACCACCACTTAATCCTTCAAGCGTTTTATCGTCGTAGTCTGCATCAAAGCCAGCTGGGATCCCTAAAGCGGCACAATTTGTCTGACGTTGAGTTGGATCTTCTAAATCATTTAAGTATTTAGCACGGCAAGAATCATTTACTGAGAAGAATGTTTGGCTTTCTGCACCATACAACTCACTAATGTTTGGCGCACGCATGGCTTCAGAGTATGTTGTACGAACGCGGAGTTGATCGTCGACCTCCCAGCTTAAACCTGTTTTCCAAGTCGTTGCATTGCCAATAGTACTGTAATCGGCAAAACGAATCGCAAGATCAAGATCTAATTGGCGCATCATAGGTAAATCGGCTAATAATGGTAGCGTGATTTCAGCAAAAACCTCACTGACATCAAAATCACCTTTATCTTCACCTAATGCATTAAAGAAAGTACCTGCCGCATTTGATGGTTCAAAAATCTCGCTCTCTTCTTTACGGTATTCAACACCGGTAGAGAAGCCTGCATAACCGGCAGGTAATTCAAATAAACTCGAGTTAGTTAATGAGCCACCAAGTACAGTTTGCTTAATAACTGAAGTACCTGTTGAAGTGGTATTTATATAATTGATTGCATCTTGACTTGGCGCGCCAAAACCAAAGATGTTAACCGGCACACAGCCAGTATCTCTAGCGGCTTGATCTCGACATACCGCAACACCATTTTCTAAAACTGAATCAAGTGCGTTGGTATAATTATCATAGATTAAGTTATTTTTATTAACCCGCTCTAAATCCGTTTGACCGTATATAGCATAGGCGTCGTAATCCCAATCTTGAAATACTATACCTTCAAGACCGACAACATAGCGTTGGGTTTCACGAGTATCATCTTCAATGCGTGCACCCAAGTCCGTCATAAAACGACGGATATTGAGAGTGTCTAATGGCGCAGCATTTCCGTCGCTATCTTTATTTGCTTTCATTAAAGCAACAAGTTCAGGATTGATAAAAGCGTTATCAATTTTAATATTGTTAACCGGGTTACCAAAGAAAAATGCCGGTTGACCTTCATCTGTTGATTGGCTGTTAACGTATTTAGCTTCAAAATAAACGTTATGTTTATCATTAAGCTGGTAGTTTGCTTTGAAGTTAATATTGTAACGTTCAAATTCGGGTTGTAACTCAACAAATTGATTCAAGTTGGTTACATCGCAATTAGCACAACGAATGCCATCAACATTTTGACCACTATAGACATCTCTTAACGAGCCATCAGGATTAAAGCTTTTCCAACCGTCTAAATTGAAAGTGCCCGCATTACTAATGGTGTAATGACCAGCATTAGGTGTCCATATTTTATCTGGATCTGATGGGTCATTATTATCGGTAGGACGATTTTTATTTGCTAGACTCGAAAATGAAGTTGATGTTTGATCGCGATCAAAGGCGCGAAGTTGCTCTTGAGCACTGTATTCAACTGCGAAGGCAACATTACCATCACCTTGGGCGAAGTCAGTTCCATAAGATAAAGAAAAACGATCCTTATTGTGGCCGCTGTCATCAGCCCAACCTTTGGTTGCTGATACATCTAAACCGTTAATGTCTTTCTTTAAGATAAAGTTAACTACACCAGTTACCGCATCAGCGCCATAAATAGCGGATGCACCGCCGGTGATCACTTCAACTCTCTCAATCCAAACACTTGGGATAGTATTAACATCAACAGAGGATGTACCAGCAGAGCTTGATACATGACGTTTACCGTCGACTAATACTAGTGTTCTGGCGGTGCCCATGCTTCTTAAATCGAGCAAGTTAAGACCAGATGTACCAATAAATCGCCCAGAGTTGGCTAGCGAGTAGGTATTACCGAGTGCAGGTAATTGGTTTAGCGCTTCACCAATATTAGTTACACCTGTTGATAATAACTCGTCGCCAGTAATTACTGTAACCGGTGTTGGTGCTACAGCGCCTTCACGAATAATACGTGACCCCGTTACAGATATTCTTTCTACCGGTGCAGCTGCAGTGTCTTCTGCTGCAAAAGTATTAAAAGTAGTTGCAGCAGACAGTGCCGCACCACCGATTAGCGCTACGCGAATCGCATTGGCTAGTTGTGAATTTACTTGCATTTATCTCTCCCAGAATTATTTTTTATTATGTGATGATTTTTTTAAACATTTTTAATATAAAAATGAAACAAAATTACACCAATATGGATATAACCATAATGAGATTAAAATACAATACTTATAAATCAGCATGTTACCTAAATAGGCGTTAACACATTAAACATCTTTAATTAACACAAAATAAGCAATTCAGTGTCTAAAATACTTGATTGTGAGTTTTTTAATGCTAATTCGTTTAGTTGTTTTTGGTTTATTGTTGAATATATGTTTAATTATTGGGGTGTTGAGCGGGTTTTAATTACTGGTTGTTATAGGGTTGTAATTTTTGTTGGTGTAAAAAAAGATGAAATTATTTAATGACGCTGAAAATGATAGGGTAAATAATCCTTTTTAGACTAAGCAGTATTAGTCATTAATAGAGTTATGAATAACGCTATTAATAACTTAAGTGACTCGTGCGATATTATTTTCTTACTAGGAAAGATAATTGAAGTGGTATTTATGCGGTTATCTTGATTTGTTATTCCTGTTTAATCGGTTGTTGATTAGTGGTTAATTTTTATTCGGTAATATCTAACTCACAAGAGCAGACAAGTAGGCGAGGGGGTATTAGTATTCACGATAAAAAATGCCAGCAATTTGCTGGCATTTTTGGGTTAATTTAGCGCTTAACGATTAAATTAAGCTAACCGGTATTACTGCACGTTTTCACTGTCACTAAATTCACCAGCAAATAATGCTGTTGATAAATATCGCTCTGCGGCAGATGGAAGAATAACCACAATCATTTTATCGGCAAATTCTGGTAATGCTGCAATACGGTTAGCAGCAACAACAGCAGCGCCAGAAGAAATACCTACAAGGATACCTTCTTCTTTCATTAAACGACGGGCCATTTCGATTGACTCGTCATTTGTAACGGCTTCTACGCGATCAATAAGAGATAAATCTAAGTTACCAGGAATAAATCCAGCACCGATACCTTGAATTTTGTGTGGACCGGGCTGTATAGGCTGTCCAGCTAAAGCTTGAGCAATAACAGGTGAGTCAACAGGCTCAACAGCGACAGAGGTAATGGTTTTACCTTGTGCTTTTAAGAAACGACTGACGCCGGTCAATGTTCCGCCAGTACCTACACCAGCGACAAATACATCAACTTCACCATCAGTATCATTCCAGATTTCTGGACCTGTGGTTTGTTCATGAATTGCTGGGTTAGCAGGATTATCAAATTGGCCAAGTATTAGATATTTTTCTGGTGCTGATTGGCGAATTTCTTCAGCCTTCTCAATAGCACCTTTCATACCTTTAGCGCCTTCTGTTAGCACTAAGTTAGCACCTAATGCCTTAAGCAGCTTACGACGTTCTAAGCTCATCGTGTTTGGCATCGTTAAGGTTAATTTGTAACCACGCGCTGCAGCAACATAAGCAAGTGCAATACCTGTGTTACCAGATGTAGGTTCAATTAACTCGATATCTTTAGTGAGTAGACCTTTTTTTTCAGCATCCCAAATCATGTTCGCGCCAATACGGCATTTGATACTGAAACTAGGATTACGTGATTCTACTTTTGCTAACACATTGCCATTGCTGACGCGGTTTAAACGAACTAGCGGTGTGTAGCCTAAAGTATATGAATTATCTTCGAAAATTTTGCTCATGGATTATTTGCTCCTATGGTTGCATTGTCTAATCATAATCTGCTTAGCAGGATTTAGAAGTGATAATTTGTTCTTCTTTATTCCTTTTAGTTATTAAGGTGTAAACCTTTATTCTAAAAAACCTCTATATGCTGCTATATTAGGCTTTTGGGGCGAATTATCATCATTCAATGGTCTGACCATCAGATAAATTTAATTTAGTATGCCAAGAATAAATCATAAAATACTAGAATGGCGTTAATCAGCAAATGTTTCTATGTCGTGCTACCCAATTGACGAGCATGGTTTATTGATAAGGGAGAGTAAACCTTTCAATAAATTAGATCGATGAATTGATGTCGATCTCTCTGGCGCAGATGAACTTTCGCTAACTCATTCACTAAAAATGGTAGAGCAAAATGAATAAAGTTGTGATTTCAGGCAGTGGTTTATACACACCACCTTACAGTGTCTCTAACGACGAACTGGTTAACAGTTACAACAGCTATGTAGACCTATTTAATCAGCAAAATGCAGCAGATATCGAAGCCGGAGCCACGGTTGCAATGGCGTACTCTTCAAGTGAGTTTATCGAAAAGGCCTCTGGGATAAAAAGCCGTTATGTGATGGTGAAAGAGGGGATTCTCGATACCGATATCATGATGCCATTAATTGCTGATAAGTCTTCTGAATTACTATCTATGCAAGCTGAAATGGGGATTAACGCAGCCAAACAAGCCCTAGAGCAAGCAAACCTAACGGCTGAAGACATTGATTTAGTGATTGTTGCTTGTGCTTATACACAGCGGGCTTACCCGGCGATTGCGATTGAGATCCAGCAAGCTATGGGCACTAAAGGATTTGCTTATGACATGCTTGTGGCTTGTTCATCAGCGACTTTTGCGATTGTGAATGCGGTTAATGCGATTCGTGGCGGTACGGCAAACAGAGTATTGGTCATCAATCCTGAATTAACCTCACCACAAATCAATTTTCGTGATCGTGACAGTCATTTTATTTTCGGTGACGTTGCTACCGCAGTTGTGGTTGAGCGCGAAGAGTTATCGACCTCAAAACGTGCCTTTAGCGTATTGTCTATGCGTTGTTTAACTGATTACTCTAGTAATATTCGCAGTAATTTTGGCTTTGTAAATCGTTGCGATCCTGAAAATGCTACTACGGCTGATAAATTGTTTCATCAACAAGGTCGTAAAGTATTTAAAGAATTATTACCGATGATTTACCAGCATTTAGATGCCCAATTTACTGATGAGCAAATAAAGCCTGAAGAATTTAAGCGTTTATGGTTGCATCAAGCCAACATTAATATGAATTTATTTGTGGTGAAAAAGCTTCTTGGCGACAATGTTGAAGCAGATAAAGCACCAATAGTACTCGATGAGTATGCCAATACCGCTTCTGCGGGATCGGTTATTGCTTTCCATAAATTTAATCAAGATTTCAAAACCGGTGACTTAGGTTTATTGTGCTCATTTGGTGCGGGTTATTCTATTGGGAGTATTGTACTTGAAAAGTGCTAATTGGCTGATAGGCCGTCATTAAGATGCCTACCTTGCTAGCGCCGATTGATTCAATATAATAAAAGTAGCTCTTGTTCTATAGCTAAGTGAGCCGTTTGAGCCGATAAGATCTGTAATGAATAAGGCCGTTGATACTCAGTATCAACGGC
>NZ_JACJER010000180.1:0-7163 GCF_014164185.1 Shewanella sp. SG44-6
ACTCAGATTTCAGTTTATCCGAAAGCATTGCCGCTTCCCAATGCGTTTGATCATGTGTTAGCGTTGTATTATCTTTTTTCGCTTCATCAATCAATAAAGGTTTAATATTATCTGGGTTTATTACAGGAATATCTCCCAGGGCCAGCTCAGGGATAACGCCGGACTTCATTAGTCTTGATTTGCCCGCTCCTGTATTACCTCGCATTGCATGAATAGTAGGTAAACCTACAAGTTTTTGTGCTTTAGATAAAGCTTCGACTGTAACTTTATTTAAGATATCCGCATGTAATAACCTTCTTTCATCAAGCCAATTTTCATCTATTGCAGCTTTATCCCAGGACTCTCCCATTGCACGAGCATCTGTAAATGCATCTAATGTGGTCATGGTACCATTGCTATTTGCTAGCTTTATTTTACGAGCAGCATAAGTCTGCGAGTCTTCTTTACACAACCCAAACGGGTCTACCCAATTCACAGGATTAGGTGCGTATTGGTAATGGTTTATTCCCCCCACTAATCCTATCGGGTCTTGATGAATAAATCGTGCTTGCCCAGGGCTGTAGTACCTAAAGCGGTTATAGTGTAACCCTGATTCGTCATCAAAGTATTGGCCTTGAAAACGGATTGGGTTAGTTATCTTGTCTTGCAGAGCTGAATAATCAACATGCTCATTATCCCCACCGTCAAAATCTAAGCCTTCAATCGTCTGGCCAAACACGTCTTGTTGGCTGCGCCAGACAATTTGTGCGTTTTCATCGGTTAAGCAAATCGGTGTAACGAGTTGGTCTAGGTGATAATAATATATTTGCCCAGCTTTAATCAGTGCAACAGGTGTAAAGGTGTCTGGCTGATAAATATACCAGGTGTATTCACCTAAGGTGCATTCGCCAATCAGTTGATGATTGTCCCAAATAAAGTCGGTGCGACCAAGCTCAGTGATTTTTGCGCTGCGACGGCCTAATGCATCATATTCGTATTGCGTCAGCTTGCCATTAACGTTGATTTGCACCAGTTGGTTTAAGCCATTAAAGCTGCGTTGTTGTTTGTCACCCCTACCCACTTGGCTGATTTGGTTGCCACTGGCATCATAACGGTAATCTACCCCAGCCATGCTCATCAAACGGTCGTTGTTAACCACAACATCGTTAGTGTTTTTATTGGGCCTTATTGCATCGGATGATAATGCCGATGAAACTGAGTGTTGAATTTTTTCTGCACGAAGTGAATGAGTAGGATTACCAAATCCATCCCATTGGTATTGCTGCTGAACACTCGATTCACTACCAGTAGGGTTCGCCGATACGCGAGTATGACTGTCACTGACAAGCTGGCTGATGTTGTTATAGCGAAATTGCTTAACATCGGGTGTGCTTTTGGTTTCAGGCCCTTGGCAGGATTCAACCTCACTAGTTGCGCCCTGCTCTACTACTTCGCTCTCACAATGAAGTAATTGATGTTGTTTATCGTATTGATAACGTCTTGATGCAAATAGTGCTGACTCTGATGAGGCAAGCTCTGGTGCTGCGTTATTTGAGCTCGCATGTCGCCATGTCTGCTCAATTAATCTTGAATGGCTATCATAAGCATGAGTGAGATCAAGTTGATTACCCTGTATCGTTTTATGCAATAACCCTGATGACAGATAGTAATAATGAGCCAGCTGTATACGATGTTTCGATGAGCCATTGTCTGTAAAGCTAATGCCGCTTAATTGACTGTTTTTATTGTATTGATAGTCAATCTGTTGCCCGTCTGGCAAGGTTAAGCCACTGCGGTTACCTGAGTCATCATATTGATAGTCAAGTTGCCACTGGCTTTGCAATACCCGATTTATACGCCCTTGTGGATCAAGGTGTTGTTGCACAGTACGGTGCTGGTTATGGGCACGAGTGATTTGCCCTATGGGATTATATTGATAAAAGTTCTGAGTATTCAGTAGCGCTGATGTGGCACTTGGCTCAAGTTTGACATGGCTACTTTGCTGACAAATTCGCCCCATGGCATCACGTTTAAGCTCAACAAACCGAATATCACTGTCGTTCACGGCAACTAATTTGTCATTAGCGTCATATTGATAATGTTGCTCGCGGCCATCAAAACCAATTAAGGTTCTAGGTTGCTCTGTTGGCGTGTATTCAATACGGTATTGCGCCCCATCACTGCGCTCGATGCGGTTTAAGTTACGTTCTTTATCATAAAAAAACTTCAGCCAACTACCATCGGCAAACGTTTGCTGGCGCGGTTGGGCTAAACCGTCATAGTCGATGATGTTTTCAATGTACTCACTATCGTTACTAAGTTCGTGATCGCCTGCCACATCAGCCTGTTGACGCTGGCGAATAATGCGTCCGGCATCATCGTACTGATAATAATGACTAATGGCTTCTTCAGGCTTGTCTTGATTATCTTGTTTATCTTGTGGGTAAGATTTACTTTCGATAATCTGACCTTTATTGTCACGAATAAATTCAGTGACTAAGCCTTGGGGATTAATAGTGGCATTAACACGCCCCTGTCTGTCATGGCTAAAACGGGTAAGCGCATCACCGACTTGTGTAGCAAGTAATTCACCGTCGCGGTCCCAATGGTAGCGATGTGTTACACCATTAACATCGATTTTTTGGGTTAACTGCCCAGCATCATTGTATTGATAATGACTTGGACGACCATCAAAACCTGTTTCAGACAGTAATCGCCCAGTGGCATCATAATGTCTTTTAGCTGTTCGGCCGATGGCGTCTCGGGTAACAATTCTTTGACCTAAACGATTATATTCAAACCGCGTAGTGCCGCCATCGGCTTGAATAACAGCCAGTAACTGTCCTTGATGGTTATAGTTATATTGTATTTTATTATCACAGGCATCAATGGTGGCCACTTTACGACCAACTGCATCATATTGATGACGTATTATGCTGCCATTCGGGTTGTGGTGTTCAGTCAACAGCCCTTGTGTATTGTGAATAAAAGTTTCGCTATGACCTAAAGAGTCAGTACAACGGCTTTTTACGCCGTGAACGAGTGCTGTATATTCAAAATGATAATGATAGATATCATCATCACCCCATTGCTCAATGCACTTGGCTTGGTGGTCTTGTCCGTCCCATGCAAAGTGATGGCTAAAGCCAGATGCGCGTGTTCGGCGCTTCAATAAATAAGTGGTACTTTTAGGGTTATATTGATGATCACTGTCAGATGTGATGTCGGCTGACTTGACCTTGACATAACTGTAGCGCTCTACTCGGCCATTAATGTCAGTGGCGGCAATAAGTGCTTGAGCGTCGTCATATTGATAACTGGCTAACAAATTTTGATGAATTTGTTTGTTACCTTGGTTATCTAACATGTATGAAGCCACTTTTAATAAGTTGCTCTGTGCATTATAAAATAACAATACGCCACGTTTTGGGCCTGTGGTTATTTGGGTTAAACGACCTTGATGATCATAATACAGCTGAAAATATTGGCCTTGATGATTACTAATGCTTTCTAATTGCCAAACATCTTTGCCTGCAACCTGTTGCTTTACAAAAGCCCAATGACTGTCATCTGGCTTGATGAGTACTTGACGACCGTCGGCTTGATGTACTAACGACCAACCTGTTGAAAGTTGGATGCTGGTCTGGCCACGTTTGACCGAATCAAAGACATGCACTCGGCCTTCATCGTCGGTTAACTCAAACCAATATTTACCAGGTTTTTTAGGCCCTACTTTCGCAGGTGCTTGATATTGATGATCTAGCTGTACACAAAAGTTATGACGCCAGCCGTACCCCATACCAACGTTAGTACCAACTTTACTCGAACGATACAAACGGCGCCATGTTAGCGGCATTAAGCCATTAAGCTCAAAATCGACTAACGGTAAAATTTCTTCGCCACTTAGCATCGAAACCGGATCACTGCGGCACTCTTGTTTATCGATGCTCACTTCCGTCGGAGAATGATTGGTCACAGTACCAGACTGAACTGATGCAGAAGTTTGTTTACCCTTGCTGGCTTTGGGGGATTTTTTATTCGTCGAACTCGCCCCAACGCTAGCGATTTCTGTTGAGGATTGAATCTGTTGTTTGGGCATTTCTAGATACACTCGGAGTAAATTACGCCCAATAATGTCACTGAGTTTATGAGTAATATCTCTGGCAGATAAAGTCACGTTTACGCCGGCGTTCATCACCAAACTTCTGGCATGAATTAAAGCATTACGGTCGCGGACTAAATGAGGCGAGATTTCATTAATAATGGTACTAATATTATTATTTTGTTCAAACGTAGATAATTGAAACCCAGCAGGGGTTGACGCGCTGGCAGGCGCGATAACAATGTAACGGTTATGACCTTTAAAATAGAAATTACTGACCGCCATGTTCGTTTATGCCTTCTCTATCCATGAGTACATTGCCACACCAAGATGAAGTTGTTGAGATACTTCAAGTTGTAAACTTATTCCTGTAACTGTCTGTTGTTGATAGCGATTATAGATGTGTAAAAAGTTATATAATCCTACCACGCAACCTATGTCGCCAGTAAAATAGCTGGATTGGGTAATTTGTGTGTCTTGATTAATTTTGCCCGCTAATTGCTCGTAAGCATTAAGCCAATTGTCTGTCACTGTCGAATGGTTACCGGGTAAATAAAGCTGCGACAGTTGATCAATATCGTCGACTTGGCAAGCTCGGTTAAATAAGGTTTTTATGGCCTGAGTTTGCTGAACCAAGCTGCATGACTCTTGGAATAAATCCAAAACGTGCATACCATCAGTTGCAACATTGATGTTGGCCATGATGACCGCTTCAGCAGGACAACGACCGCTATCTTGTTGCTGGGTAATCAGCTCTTGCTCATTTTGCAAATCTGAAAGCGCAAAATACAGGCTGTCTACAGCAATAAATATCGCACTTTGACTATCGACTGGTAATGCCTTTAATGCGCTCAATGCAGAGAAAAACCCAGCACTTCCCATAGGAAAAAATCGGCTATGAGGATGTTCAAAGCAATGTGGGAAAAGTGCATGTAAACGACTTACCCAATCCACAAGTTGTTGTTTTTCTAAATGGGGTAAAATCCAAAAAATCGGCTGAGTTCGGTAAGGCTGCCACTGAGCTTCGTCATGGATCGGCAACTTGTGTAACATATCAATGATACGGCTTAATTGAGACTCAGTAGCCAGGCCTTGAGCCATTACCGCAGCGATGTGTTGACCATCAAATTGATACTCAAAATCAACCGCCTCAGATAAAGGTAGGTTGAGCAACTGTAGTGGATTTTGATAGGTCCCCACAACGATTTCAATGGCCTCTGCATGCATAATCATAAGGCGACTTTCACTCGTTGAGGGCTGTGATTGACCACATTATTGAGCCTAAGCTTGTGTAAATAAGCGATTCGTTGGTGAACAGGACTAGAGTAACGAATGATTTTATCGATACTAGCAGGATTGACTTCAATACCATTAATCAATCTAACTTCAGGCATTTTAAGGGCTAATAGCATCCAACGATGCAATAATTTAGCACTGTAAAATTGTAAATATTCACAACGTTCGGCTTCATCTTCCTCAAACTGCCATTGATAAGGAACCGATTGATCTAACTCGGGGCCTAAAATAGTTCTCAATGCGCTAAAAGCCACTAAGGTTTGATTTGGTTGCTGCATAGCTCGAGCTAAAAAAGGCACAAATTTACTAAAACCTGAATAGCCCATTAGCTCAATGACCCTTAATGTCAAATCAACATTCTGACTCATTAAATTGAACACTTTGGTTAATATGGCTTCGTCTAATGAAATAATAAACACTTCAAAAAGAGCACTGTGGCAATAATCTAATTGACTGAATAAGCCATAGAGCTCTATCGGTTCATTAATACTAGACATCAGCATTTCAATATATAAAGACGTCAGTGACGACCGAGGGATGTTCAGTGAATTAATGCCATCGTTACGCTTTAAGCGTTTACCACGATAGATGCACAACAAGATATATTGCTGAATTTGCTCAGGAGTCTTATTGCTTGCAGTAAAACTAACCTTATCAAATTGAAGTTGGCTAGCCATTAATGCAAATGCAGGGCTATATTGGCTCGCATCAACAAGACTGCTGGCAAATAATGCCTCAACGATATGTGATTGCGCTGTAGGCTGAGCCTTGTAGTGCAGTTGTAACAACAGAGATAAAATGACTACCTTGTCAGTTGGGCTAAACTGCACATCAGTTTCAAAAGCATCAACAATTTGCTCCTGAGTATTGGCACTGAGTAACGGCCAGTTAGGATCTTTTTTTTGCTGGATCATCTTTAAAATGACCGTTAACGATTGAGTATTATCTTCAATGTTTTTTGGCATACACTGAAACGACGACAACATTACTTGTCGTTGCGCCAGCAGAAGATTAAAACTCTCAATCAAATTCATTTACCACAATCCTTGTTCGTTCTAGCCAATCATCACTGTAGGATTACCTACAATAATCTTCCCACCATGAGCGGTACCATCTCCCATTCGGGCAGCGGGTTTGCCATTAATCAATACCGAACTTGAACCTGCATTAATCGTATCAGGCGGCCCAACACAAATTAACTTGTCACCTTTACGTGCTGCGGGTAATGAACCAATAAGAACATTGCCAGACCCCATTACAATAGGACCGCCAACATGAGGTACTGGACCGGGATTGGTTTTAGGACAAAGATGCATGCATGTAAGCGTTGCTGCGGGCATTCCCATCAAATATTCCTTTATTTGTTGTAATGTGTTGTTCCAGAGGTTTACTCGTTATCTAAAGGGATAACCAATAAAGCACGCTGTTCCAACGCCAATGCAATGATACTAATAATTTGCGCTTCAGATTGTTGAACAGCCAAATAGGTATCATTGTGTAAATAGCAATAAATTAGATACAACAAATCTGGTGAATTCTTCCAGCTGTGTCGATTTACTAAAAACTGTTCACCAAATGTTGCACTAACCCACAAGGTCATATTAGGTGTATTAAGCAGTGGATCTTGCGGTTTATCGACCGGTTTACAGATTAAGTGTCGATACCCAAATTGACAGGTAATTTCATGGCCTCGACAAAAAGGCCCTAACAGGCCGACTCCAGGATAACGAGATGATGACATGACTAATTCAACTTAATTTGAGCAGCTTTTAAGGCAATGCTGGTG
>NZ_JACJER010000181.1:0-7116 GCF_014164185.1 Shewanella sp. SG44-6
GATGGCCTTGATGCAGGACAAATTCACCCTAGCGATCTTAGACGTAACTTTGGCTACTTACCCCAAGACGTCACCTTATTTCACGGTACCATTCGCGACAATATTTTATTTGGATCTCGTCAAGTGACAGAGCATCAATTAATAAGAGCTATCCAGCTTTCTGGCGTGAGTATGTTTACTAACTTAGAGTCAGAAGGCTTAGACCAACAAGTGGGTGAAGGTGGTCTCGCACTTAGCCGTGGTCAAAGGCAAACCGTTGCTTTAGCAAGGGCAACATTAAATGACCCGTCAATATTATTAATGGATGAGCCAACGGCAAGCCTCGATGCTCGAGCTGAAAAACAGTTTATTCGCTCAATGCAGCTAGTGAGCCGTGAAAGAACCTTACTACTTATTACCCATAAAATGCATTTATTAAATCTTGTCGATCGTATTATTGTACTCGAACGTGGTCATGTTGTGGCTGATGGCCCTAAAGATGAGGTCCTAGCAAAACTCAATTCAGGGACCCTGTCTGGAGGCCAATCTTCATGAGTAAATATCTGACAACGAAAGATTTAGAAATGGTCGATGATGTTTATGGCGCCATGATGACCGATGCCCCGTCAGGGCATCGTCTTATTATTTGGTCGCTCGCGGCAATGATGATGTGTTTTTTTATTTGGGCATATTTCTCAGAATTAGATCAGGTGACGACAGGAACCGGTAAAGTCATTCCCTCTTCACAACTGCAAGTTATTCAAAGTTTAGATGGTGGTATTTTACAAGAGATCTATGTTCAAGAAGGTGGATTAGTGACTAAAGATCAACCTTTAGCTCGTATTGATGACACACGATTTCGCTCAGACTTTGACCAACAAGAGCAAGAGGTCTTTGGGTTACAGACAAATATTATTCGCATGCGCACTGAGTTGGATAGCATAATTATCTCTGACATGTCCTCAGACTGGCGCCAACAAGTGAAAATTACTAAGCAAAATTTAGTTTTTCCACAAACCATTATTGATGAAGAACCAGAACTGGTTAAACGTCAACAAGAAGAGTATTCCATTCGACTTGATAATTTAAGTAACCAATTAGAAATTTTAGCGCGTCAAATTCAACAACGACAACAAGAAATTGAAGAATTAGCTTCTAAAATCAGTACACTTACGACAAGTTATCAATTAGTATCTCGCGAACTCGAATTGACTCGACCGCTTGCTCGTAAAGGCATTGTGCCTGAAGTAGAACTCCTCAAACTTGAGCGCACCGTAAACGATATTCAGGGCGAATTACAATCTGTTAGACTCTTGCGCCCAAAAGTGAAAGCCGCTATGGATGAGGCCATTTTAAAACGTCGCGACGCAGTGTTTGTTTATGCTACCGATCTACGGGCACAGCTTAATGAAATGCAAACGAAATTATCGCGCATGAACCAAGCGCAAAAAGGAGCATTTGATAAAGTCAGCAAAGCTGTCATTACCTCTCCTGTTATTGGCACCATTAAAAAGATTAACTTTAATACTTTGGGTGGAGTTGTTCAGCCAGGCGAAGATATTATGGAAATTGTTCCTTCAGAAGATAAATTACTGATAGAAACCAAAATAATACCAAAAGATATTGCTTTTTTACATCCAGGATTACCTGCAATAGTCAAAGTGACTGCCTATGACTTTACTCGTTATGGTGGGCTAAAAGGAACGGTTGAGCATATTAGTGCCGATACGTCACAGGATGATGAAGGTAACAGTTTCTATATTGTAAAAGTAAGAACACAAGAATCCAGTTTAATGAAAGACGATGGTACAGAGATGCCAATTATTCCTGGAATGCTCACTTCGGTTGATGTCATTACAGGAAAAAGATCCATACTTGAGTATATTTTAAATCCAATTTTAAGAGCCAAAGATACAGCTCTTAGAGAGCGCTAAGAAGAACCAGGAGGGTTTTTTAATGACTATTACTACAACAAAACAGCAAAACAAGTTAACTGTTATAGCACTAACTTTGTCAATGCTGATAGCCCCGACAGCTTCAAGTCAAACACTTGAGCAAGCTGTTGCATATACACTAGATACAAACCCAGATTTACGTATAGCTTTTAATCGCTTTAAAGCACGTGAAGAGCAAGTTAATCAAGCTCAATCAGGATACATGCCGACACTTGATATCACAGCGGGTTATGGCTGGGAACAAACAGATAGTCCTTCAACACGTCGCCGAGCGGGTCAAGGTGATGTTGATAGTGACGGTATGATTGATTTAGAACGTGGCGAAGCCGGTGTTAGCATCAAACAAATGCTTTTTGATGGTTTTTATACCAGTAGCGAAGTCGATCGCTATTCATTTGAAGCGAGTGCAGATCAGTGGGCATTATTTTCTGCTGCTGAAGATACCGCATTGGATGTGACAAAAGTCTACTTAAACTACATCCGTAGTGAGCAAGTATTACTGCTGTCTGAAAAAAATCTCGCGAGTCATAAAGAGATATATGACCAAATAAAACAGCGTACTGATTCTGGATTGGGATCAACAGCAGATTTATCGCAAATTGCAGGCCGTCTCGCCCGTGCAAATGCCAATGTTATTTCAGCTAAAAACAATCTACAAGATGCCCGCGCAGCCTTTGTTAGAGTGGTTGAAGCACAGCCTGTTGACTTAATTCTACCTGTGCCTGATGCCGATTTGCTGCCTGAAAGTTTAGATAAAGGGATCATGTTAGCTAAAGCAAAACACCCAATATTAAAATCAGCAGAAAATGACATTAATGCTGCTAAAAAAGAGCGTAGTTCAGCCCAAGCTAACTATTATCCAAAATTAAGTTTAGAGCTTAACGGTAACTGGAATAATGATACCTCTGGTGAAGACGGCTATAGCGCGATTAATAGCCAGAACGTCAATGGCTATAATAATGACTTAGTCGCCATGGTTAGGATGAAATACAACCTGTTCTCTGGTGGTAAAGACACCTCTAAAGACAGAGAGAGCGCCTATAAAATCAATGAGGCAAAAGAGGTCCAACAACGCGCTTATCGTGAAGTTGTTGAAGGTATTTCTTTAGCTTGGAATGCCTATGAAATGTTAGCACCGCAAAAACAGTTTATTCGTGAACATGTTGTTGCAGCAAAACAGACTCAAGTCGCTTATGAACAACAGTTTAATTTGGGTCAACGTACCCTTCTTGACTTACTCGATACCGAAAATGAACTATTTGAAGCTCGTAAGGATTACTTACAAACTGAGTACGATGAAATTGCCGCTCGCTATCGAGTACTAAATGCAACTGGCGATCTACTTGACTCACTTCGAGTAACACGTCCAGGAGAATGGCGTGGAGAGCAGGATTATGAAGGAGGAGTAAAATAATGAAATACTTACTAGTTTTATTCGCATTGATAACGACTGCAGGCTGTTCGGTAACCGATATTGTTGAGTCGAATCCATCTACAACTCAACAATTTGATCTTAATGATAGTGACCGTGATGGCGTGATCATGGCCCGTGAACGTTGCGCTGGTACTGTTGTGGGTGCTGCGGTTGACAACTATGGTTGTGGCAGAATAACAAATATCAATGAACGCCAAGACTTAAAAATTCTATTTAGTAATAATTCTACGGTTATCGAACCTCAATATTATAACCAAATTGAAAAAGTAGCTAAATTGATGGAAACATATCCGACCACAAGGGTGACAATTGAAGGTCATACAAGCAAAGTTGGCAGTTATGAGCTAAATTTAGCGTTATCTCAACATCGTGCTAAAGCTGTCACTGATGTGTTAAAAACCACCTATGGTATCAATCCAAGCCGCTTAACGGCAATTGGTTATAGTTTTGATCGTCCTATCGATAACAGTGGCACACCAGCAGCAGAGGAACGTAATCGACGTGTAATCGCTGAAGTGACAGCTGATGATACTATTCCAGCAATGCGATGGAATATCTACACTGTAGATGAAGAAATTGACTAACGGACATACAAGGCATTGATTCTTTGAGTCGCGAAAGCAGCAAAGTAACCATATCGCTATATAAAAGGGTCTGCCATGTTTTTATTATGGCATCGGCCCTTTTAGTTTCATGTTTATTTGCCGCTCCGACACAAGAGTTAAACCAAGACAAAACCGTCGCTGCATTATCGCAACGCTATGGCGATCGCGCCGGATTACGGGCCAATGCTTGGTTTAATATCGTCAGAGATTCGCAACAACTTGCTGATATAGACAAATTAGAAAAAGTTAATCAATTTTTTAATTTATTTAGATTTATTGATGATCAAACATTGTGGGGCGACTCCAATTATTGGGCATCGCCAATGGAGTTTATTGGTGCCAATGGCGGGGATTGTGAAGACTTTTCAATAGCAAAATACTTTACGCTACTCCAGCTTGGTATTCCTGAAGATAAACTCAGAATAACCATGGTAAAAGCAACATCTTTAAATCAGTATCATATGGTTTTAGCGTATTATGAAAAACCAAATTCAATCCCGCTAGTGCTTGATAATTTAGATAAAACCATAAAGCTGGCAACAAAAAGAAAAGATCTTCTGCCTGTTTACAGTTTTAACGGTAAACAATTATGGTTAAACAAAGAAAAAGGTCGAGGTGTGTTAGCTGGCTCATCATCACGCCTTGAAAAATGGACTGACCTTAAACTTAGATTAGGTGTAGATCGCCTACGCCAACCAAAACTCAACATGGAGTAGTAACAACATGACCCTGTTCAGGCAGATCTATGCGTTACTTTTTGGGCTTTTCTTGCTAACAATTGCAAGTGTAGCCTATGTACAATTTTCAGAGACCCAAGGTTTCTTATCTAAACAGATGGAATCTGATCTTAATAATGCCAGCAACTCATTAGGACTGATGCTAACGCCTGTTTTAGAAGCGGGTGATGATGCCGGAGCTGAAACATTAGTCAATGTTATTTTTGAGGGCGGCTACTACCAACAAATTAAGTTAACTTGGTTAGTGGGTGGCAAGCAGCAGGTGTGGAATAACGCGGTACAAGTCGACAATGTTCCTCAATGGTTTATTGATCTTAATTTGTTTAAAACAATAAAAAAACAAACTACGATTACTTCAGGTTGGTTACAACTTGCCACGCTAGAAATTACCGCAAATCCAGGTTTTGGCTATCAAGAATTATGGCGGATTATTTCCGACATTATTATTCTATTTTCGATCTTATTCCTCATTGCTATTATCTGTGCAAGAGTAGGATTAAGCTGGATATTAAAACCATTAAATACCCTTTCTGTACACGCAAAAAAAATTGCTGAGCGCCAATTTGGCCCTGATATGCCAGCACCAAAAACCAAAGAACTCAAAGAACTAGTCAATGCATTTAACAGCATGTCTGCTCAGTTAAAACAAGTATTTAACTCCCTCGACGAAGAAGTCTCTGCATTAAGAAAGAAAAATCTCGTCGATCAAGTATCTGGACTGCCAAATAGACAATACATGGTAAGTCGAGTGAATGGCTGGTTAAGCGAGCCCAGTACCGGAGCGCTTTACTTAGTCAAAATGGATTGGTTAGAAGAAGTTCACAGTAAATATGGTTTCCAAGTTCGTGATGAGACAATTCGTATTCTGGCGGAGAAATTACAGCATCACCAAGATGAAATATCCTCTTCTGTTATTGCGCGGATTGCTGCGTACGAATTTGCCTTTCTTGTTGAAGACTGTGAACACGACCAACTGACTAAATATTTGCAGAGTCTCATACGCACTGTGAATAAAGAAATATCTAAATCTGGCTGCAAACCCAACGAACAGCTTTATATTGGTGTAGCAGAGCGTTTAGGGCAAATGACGGTATCTGATATGCTGGCCCAAGCAGATAACGCATTGCAACAAGCCATTAAAGACGAAAAGGTGTTCCATTGGTTTGAAAACACTCAAAAGCAGCTTTTTACTCGAGAAGAATGGCGCAGTAATTTAAACAATGCTATCAAGACCAGAAACTTCCAATTCCGTTGGCAGCCTATTCAGTTATGTGCCAGAGATGAAATTTGTCAACGCGAGCTATATTGTCAGCTGAAAATTGGCGAAACAACCCTGCACGCAGGTCAATTTATGCCTTATGTAGAATTGCTCTCATTAGGGACTATGCTTGATCGTTGCTTAATTGAAACCATCAATGAAAATCGTTTATTTGAACGTAATTATGAACGTGTTGCCATTAACCTCACCTATCAAAGTATAAGTGATACTGATTTCCATGTATGGTTAAAACAGTTCCTACGAGCCAGTAAATACGCCGATCGTATTTGTTTCGAAATTCCAGAAGCGAGTGTTTATAGCGACTTAGAATCTTGTGAAAATCTGTGTAAAGTCATTAGAGATTCTGGCGCCCATTTTGGTATTGACCATTTTGGTCGTCAATTTGGCTCTATGGCCTACTTACAAAGCTTACGTCCTAACTATGTCAAACTTGACCAATCACTGGCTTACATTGAAGATAATCAACATAACAGTGAATTATGCCGTGCGTTAGTCAATGTTGCTAAAGGATTAGATATTCAAGTTATTGTCACAGGGATCCAGGAAGCTGAACAATTAACAAGGTTTACAGATCTCAGAGTGGATGCCTATCAAGGCTTTATTGTACCGCCAGTGAATATAGACCTTTAAATTATATCAATGAATTGCTCGCTGAAAACTAACCACTCTTTTGAGTGGTTTTTTATATCTCGGCGATTAGCTCACTAATTGATAGTGGTTAACGTCTAAACTTATAATCTTTATAATTATATTTTAACGTCTTGCCCAGAGTTCACGTTTAATGGAGTGGCCACAACACATTTAGGTTGATCTCTTGAACCACTGCTAGAAAGTTGTTGCTTGGGGGCGATACATAATTAGGCGCTAATACGGCCTATAACGCAGCCTAAGGAGCTCAATACAGATAGGCATAATAGAACAGCACAACGATATTAACGCTCATACAATCAATTAGATTGAGGATTTATGATGGTTGCTGAAATAACAATATACCATTGGAATCATTAATCGATTCTAGAAAAACAAAAAGCCACTCATAAGAGTGGCTTTTTTAAATTGGTCGGTGATAGAGGATTCGAACCTCTGACCCTCTCGTCCCAAACGAGATGCGCTACCGGGCTGCGCT
>NZ_JACJER010000182.1:0-7023 GCF_014164185.1 Shewanella sp. SG44-6
CTTATAAGATTAAGATGAAACTAACACATTTATTAGCAGCGAGCTTTTTAAGTTTATTTTCGACGTTTGCATTAAGTGCAACCTTTACCTTTACTGCTATCCCTGATGAAGATGAAAGTCAGCTTCGTACTCGATTTGATAAAGTGGCTGATTATTTATCTGAGCAATTGGGCGTGGAAGTAAAATATATTCCAGTAAAGTCTTATTCAGCTGCGGTAACGGCGTTCCGTAACAATCAAGTTCAGCTTGCTTGGTTTGGCGGTTTATCTGGGGTTCAGGCTCGTCGCTTAGTGCCTGGTTCTGAAGCTATCGCTCAAGGTTTTGAAGATCAGTACTTTAAGAGTTATTTGATAGCCCATCAATCTACTGAAATTGTCCCTTCCAGTAATTTCCCGCTACTAAATGATTATACTTTTACGTTTGGTTCTAAAGATTCAACGTCTGGACGGTTAATGCCGCAGTTTTTTATTGAGCGAAACTTAGGTAAGCCGATCGAACAGATTTTTAAACGAATTGGTTTCTCTGGTGATCATAGCCGCACCATTAGCCAAGTCGAAGCGGGTGTATACCAAGTTGGCGCGGTTAATTATAAAGTGTGGGACACTGCTGTTGAAAAAGGCGAGGTTGATACCAGTAAAGTGAAAGTTATTTGGGAAAGTCCTAGCTACCCTGACTATCAATGGACAGTTCGTGCTGGCGTTGATGATACTTTTGGTGCAGGTTTTAAAGAAAAACTGACTAAAACATTAATTGGTATGACGGATAAAGATTTATTAGCCAGTTTTCCTCGTGAGTCATTTGTACCCGCCCATAATAACGACTATGAGCCGATTGAGCGCGTCGCAAAAACCATTGGAATGCTTGATTAATGTTGTCTTTGGTTGATGTTGATTTAGGTTATAGTCAGAACATTGTTTTATCTAAGGTTAATTTGTCATTTAAGCCCAATGAACATGTGGCTATTTTAGGTCCTTCAGGCGTGGGTAAAACCACGTTATTGCATCATCTATATCTACAATTGGCTCAGCAAACCTGTTTGTGTTCTCAAGCACAAGGGTTGGTTGATAACTTGTCGATATATCATAATGTATTTATTGGTGGATTAGCGCGTTACTCTCGTTGGTACAATATGGCTAATTTAATATTGCCATTTAATAAGCCACAACAACAAATAGCCGCTATTTGTCAGCAGTTAGAGCTCACCATGCCATTAACACAAAAGGTCAGTGAGCTGTCTGGTGGACAACGTCAACGTGTCGCATTAGCCAGAGCATTATTTCAACAGCAATCCATTTTTATGGGTGATGAGCCCTTTTCTGCATTAGATCCATTAATGGGCTTACGGTTATTAAATTTGATTAAACAAGCACATCAAAGTGTGATTTGTGTGCTGCATGATGCTGAGTTAGCCTTAGCGCATTTTGATCGCATTATCGTGATTAGCGAGGGCAAAGTGGTGCTAGATGATGGCGCCGATAAGTTATCTCTGGCACGTTTATCACAGCATTATGCTTTGGCCGATATGCCAAAGCAGGTTATGGCGTGAATATGATCACATCGCTGCAGCTCATTATATTGCTTATTACAGCTCTATCTGTGTGCCGTTACTGTCTTTTCTATTATGTCTGACGCCATGATTTTTCGTGGACGCGTTTTTTTGGGCCACTGGCAGAAAATCACTTTACTACTTTTAGTTACGGTATCTGTGTGTTGGTTTTTTGCCGATACCGAAGTGATAGCACTCGATCCTTGGTCCGAACTCGGCCGTATGTGGCAGGGTTTTGTGCATCCCGATTTTTTTGCGACAGAGAATCTGTTTGATGCACTATGGCAAACTATCAGTTTTGCCTTGCTTGGGATCACGGTTGGATTGCTAGTGGGGTTTCCATTAGCCTTGTGGTATCAACATCCCTTAATTGCGGCCTTGTGTGCCTTTATCCGCGCGATCCATGAGATTTTCTGGGCGCTGATATTTTTACAGATCTTTGGTCTATCAGCCATTACCGGTATCTTAGCCATTGCACTACCTTATGCTGCCACATTTGCCCGAGTTTTTGCGGATATATTACAACAAGCCCCTATCCATACTCTGTTTTCACTGCCCAAAGGTACTGATAAGTTATCGGCATTTATCTATGGACGTTGGATGCACATGTATCCACAGATTATTGATTATATTCGTTATCGTTTTGAATGTGCATTGCGCAGTAGTGCGGTATTGGGTTTTATTGGTATGCCGACATTAGGCTTTTATTTAGAATCCGCTTTTCGTCAAGGGCGTTATGAGCAAGGTGGGGCATTACTGATTTTATTTGTGTTATTAATTGGCAGCATACGCTTTTGGGCTAAACCGATTTTGCTGTGGCTATATTTACCGCTTGCGGTGTATTTTTTACCACCAATACCTGTGATTGACTCGCAACTTATTTGGCGCTTTATCAGTGTTGATATCTTACCGCCAATGCTCCAAGGGCAGGCTTTTTTTACCTGGTTTGATGCAGATAATTTATCAAAGTTGTTTGACTGGGTTTATGAATTAATAAGCCAACAAGTGTTTCCGGGAATGATTGCCACTTTAGTATTGGCTTTTTGTGCCTTAGGATTAACTCACTTATTCACCATGATATTGTTGCCGCTAAACACGCGTTTAATGATGCCAAACCTGATCATCTTGTTCATGCGTGCGGTTAATTTAATATTACGTTCACTGCCAGAGTATTTATTGGCTTTTGTGTTTATGATGTTGCTGGGTCCTTCTATGTTACCCGCTATTATCGCGCTAGCATTACACAATGCCGGTCTTATGGTATTTTTAATGGCGCGCCAAGCTGACAACGTGAGTGTTCCGCTCACATATCTGCCAAGGATTGACCAATATAGTTATTTGGTTGTGCCTACGCTATATCCACATTTTATGGGATTACTGTTTTATCGTTTTGAAGTGATTATTCGTGAAACGGCTATTTTGGGTATGCTTGGCGTGATGACGTTAGGCTTTTATGTTGACAGTAACTTTTCTGAAATCCGCTTTAGCGGTGCCTTATTGTTATTGGTGTTCACTGCAGGTTTAAATGTTGTCGTGGATTATCTAGCGCGTCGATTACTCCATTATCCTCGACATAGTGTACAGGTTTGCCAAAGCAGCCTTAAGATTAATCCTCGGATTAATCTTGGCCACTAATTACTTATAAGGCTTAAAACTCAGGCTGCTTTAAATGATTATATCTATGTCAATTAGCTGATAATTTGTTGGATAATATTACTTGCAATAGTCAGCGCAACGGCAATAAAAATAATCCCTACCAGTAAATCAATAATGGTATTCGCTGCGAGTAATTTCTGCTGAACTCGAGGTTTAGATAATACTAATGCCAGCAAGCTAAACCATGCTAATGACAACACAAACAATAATACTGTCGCGGCTATTTTGGTTGAATGATTGACTTGTGGCGTAATTAATACTGAAAATAAAGTAATAAAAAAGATCAGCGCTTTAGGGTTGAGTAGATTGGTATAAAGACCCACCTTAAACCCCTTTAACGACGAGACTATAGCCACCTGGGTGAGATTTTGCTGAACTGAAGGGATGTCTACAGTCCGGCGTTTGCTGATAATACTCGTCATCGCTGATTTAAGCGCCCCATATCCCATCCAAGCTAAGTAGCTGCTACCAATGAGTTGTACAGCCAAGAACGCTATATGAGATTGTTGGATCATCACACTGATCCCCATCAAAGATAGAAAGGTATGTATCAAGATCGCCACCGCAATACCTAAGGCACAATAAAGTGCGGTTAAGCGCGTTTGTTGTGTGGCCATTTTTACAATAATGGCGAAATCGGGTCCAGGGCTCATCAATGCCACTATGTGAATAACCGCTAAACTTGCCAATAAAGTAAGGTCCATATTTATTCCGTTTTTTTAAGCTATGACGAGTCATTTACCCATGATTTTTAATGATAATGAAAGCCTATATCAATGTAAGTTGATGATAATGACATATTTATGCAGAAAAAAGATAATAAAAAAGCGCTAAATTAGCGCTTTTTTATATAAGGTGATGTTAAGTGTTAATTTTTGGAATTAAGCACTTGATCTTCAAAGTTTTTAGCGACTTTACCCGCTTGTGAGTCATTGAATATTTGTTCATTGAATTCACCCTCTGATTTAGCAATAATCACTGTCGCTACCGCATCACCGGTTACGTTCACCGCGGTGCGGATCATGTCGAGCATTCTGTCGACACCAATAATTAATGCAATCCCCTCTACAGGTAAGCCAACTTGGTTTAACACCATGGCGAGCATGATTAAGCCTACGCCTGGCACCCCCGCAGTGCCAATGGAGGCTAACGTTGCTGTGACCACCACAGTAGCGTAATCCATTATGCT
Source organism: Shewanella sp. SG44-6 (assembly GCF_014164185.1). Taxonomy (NCBI): domain Bacteria; kingdom Pseudomonadati; phylum Pseudomonadota; class Gammaproteobacteria; order Alteromonadales; family Shewanellaceae; genus Shewanella; species Shewanella sp. SG44-6. Next base: position 4,392 of record NZ_JACJER010000182.1, read on the forward strand.
CAGTTCAATACCAAACACTTGGGCAATAAATACCGTGGCGACACCTTGCATAATGGCGGTACCATCCATGTTAAGTGTTGCACCCAGTGGTAAAGTGAATGAGGCAATTTTATTGTCAACCCCCATTCGGTGTTCAGCTGTTTCAATGGTGACAGGTAATGTGGCATTTGAACTGGCTGTACTAAAGGCAAACAGTTGCACATCACGAATTTTACGCAAAAACATCAGCGGACTCAGGCCTGAGAATAACTTTAATAACGTCGGGTATACCACTAAGCCTTGAATAAATAATACTGCAACGACCAGGAAGAAGTATTTTACTACACTACCGAAGGTTTCTAAGCCTAACGTTAAGCTGAGAGTCGCCATCAGTGCAAACACACCATAAGGCGCGAGCTGCATAATCAAGGTAACTACACGCATAATCACATCATTTAAATCGTTAAAAAATGACGCTATACGCGTACCGCGTTCACCAATATGTGAGATGGCAAAGCCAAAAACAACTGCAAATAGGATAATCTGCAGCATATTGCCTTCACTCATGGCTTGCATAGGGTTTGTCGGTACAATATTAATAATGACTTCAGAAAGGCTAGGCGCGTCTTTTGCTGAGTATTCTAATGCGTTACCGGCCAAACTAGCATTACCTGGATGGATCAACACTGCGGCTAGAATCGCAATCGTGAGCGCAATAGCGGTAGTGAATAAATAGAAGGATATGGTCTTGCCACCAAGACGCCCCAGTTTAGATGGATCGCTAAGGGAGCAAGTACCGCACACTAATGAGATAAATACTAAAGGTACGACAAGCATTTTTAAGCTTGAGATAAAGATAGTGCCAATGACATGCAAGAATCCATCGGTAATGTACTCTTGAATAAATTGGCTATCAGGAAAAGAGTTTCTCAATACTAGGCCAAATATAATGCCTAATGCCATGCCAAATAAAATTTTGCTCGTGAGTCCGAGCTTGTATTGTTTACTCACAGAGTGTTCCTTTTCATCATATTATTTTATTTCTTTATTGAATGCGCTAAAGACTAGCAGGAATCGTTAACTTAGGAAATGGCCTAAAAGTGAAAGTTTTAGCCGATAAATAGCAAAGAAATTATTATAGTTATGCTAAAGTTATAGGATGTTTGTGTATTGTTTAAATATAAGTAACTATAATAATTCTTAAGTTTTATTTCAATGTAACAGGGAGCCTGACAATGAGGTCAGCATATAAAGTTTATTTCGCACTTTTATGTACTTTTTTTCTCGTCGCATGTGGTGGCGGCGGCGGTATTACTGATAGTGGAACCGGAGGCGATGGAGGGACGGATCCTACTGAGGTTATTTCAATAAAACTTGAGACATCTTCAAATGAGATTACGGCAAGTTCATCAGCAATGTTAAAGGCAACTGTTACAAGTTCTTTAACTGGAGCTGTTGCAAATACAGTTGTGACTTTTTCCTTATCAGATCCATCTTTGGGTTCATTTACCCCAAGCGCTGGGACTGCCAAAACTAATTCTGAAGGTGTGGCCGAAGTCATTCTTAGCACATCAACCACTCAAGGTGCTGTGACAGTAACGGCTTCTTTAGATTCTGGTGAATCAGCGTCTACAGGTATATCAATGGCTGGAGATGGGGCTGTTACTGGTGAGAATTTAATAACGCTAAAATTAAAAGACGCTGCTGGAAATGCAATTAGTAATATTAGTTTTTTAACACCAGGTTATATTCATGTAGAGTATAAAGACCCCACAGGGATACCGATAGCCAATCGCTTAGTTACTTTTTCTCTTAATGATACCGCTTTAGCGACTTTCGTTCCTAATAGTGGCACCGGTTTGACTGACGAAAATGGTCAAGCGGTCATTAAAGTTATTGCTGCGAATAAAGAGGGCGCTGGAACGGTAAAAGTTGAAATTGATGAGCAATAAGCAGTTAGTGTAAACTTTTATTCTAAAGGTGATGCTGGCGTTTCTGGTTCATCTTCACTTACCGCTAAGTTAATTAATGCAGCGGGAACTTCAATCACTACAGTTTCTGACAGTCAACCTGGTTACATTGAAGTTCTTCTTGCCGACTCTATTGGCCAAGGTCTAGCTAGTCAAGTTGTATCATTCTCATTAAATGATAGTTCTTTCGGTACATTTGAGCCATCTAGTGGAACCGCTCTTACAGATTCAAATGGCTTAGCGAAGATTAAACTTCGTACTGCTAATGTTGAGACTGCTGCTACAGTCACGGTCAGTACTGGTTCTGGTTTAACAACTTCGATAAGCTTTTACATTTTAGGTGATGGTGTTGCCGTTGGAACAAATCGTCTATCTCTAAAATTAATGGATAACAATGGTAATCCAATTTCTATTATCAGTAATTCTTCAGCTGCAAATGTAGTAGCCACATATGTTGACTTAAATGGCTTACCTTTAACGGGACAACTAGCGACTTTTACATCTAGTTTAGGGAATTTATCTCCAGTTATAGGTACCGCCGTTACTAATAGTAACGGTATTGCTTCAATTAGTTTGACTGCTGGTAATATTGCAGGTGCAGCAGAGTTATCTGTTCAAATACAAACATCTAGAGCCAGTATCCTTTTCGAAACTTTGGGTGATGAAATAATTGTTCGTCCTAT
>NZ_JACJER010000183.1:0-6962 GCF_014164185.1 Shewanella sp. SG44-6
TAAATTATAGGTGCAATCGCGGCTGTGACCTTCGAAAACATGGATGTTTTCGCAGAGCGCCCATGGATGGGTTTACAGCGTGTCACAGAAGTGATTGCACTTATAATTTAACTCTCTCCGATTAGACTTTATTTAGTGCTGCAGAAAAAATAATATGCGGCGCGCCAATAATCGCTATGGTATAAAAACTGCGCTAGCGCTCAGTTTAGATTGGCAATGTCTTCAATAGGGTACGCCCTAGCACTGATGCTGAAATGGGTTCAAACACCTAAGTCATTCGGATTGCATTGATGGCGGCCTTCTTTGCTAAACACAAAGGTTAACCGCGGTATAAAGGCTGGACTGTAAGGACTGTTTGGCTAAAAAAGATCCATAAAAAAACCGAGACAAGGAACATAGGTTCATTGTCTCGGTTTAGAGTGTTCTAACGGGTTAGAAAGGTTTCGGGAGCATGCTGAAACCTTTTTATTTTATAAACTAATAAACTAATAAACTAATAAACTGTCATTTATCTCAATAAAAACGCAAAATAATAGCGTTTTTTATTATTGGAGGTTGCCCCTATTTTACCAGAGACTTAGCATACTTGAACGATTCATGGCGCTCCTGACTAAACCAATTACTTATGAAACTAGAATCAGGGTTTTTACTAGATGCTGCCTGATTCAGTTTATATCCCATATTAGTCTTTAGAGCAGCATTTGCTACCACTTTTGTATTTTGGATTGTTTGATTATTCGCTTTCATTGCCATTCTCCGTTGCATAATCCCTGTCATCAGCAGATTCCTGAGTATCTATATAACCAAAACGAGTGATGTAATTATCAGCTGATGACAAATATATCGCAAGTAGCTTCACTATCATAGTCATAAAAGGCAAATCTCGTTGTTCATCGAACTGTTCTGGTAGAGCACTCGTCAACACTAAAACGCCTAAAGGTTTTATGCCATTATCGACATTGCCATCGTCATCGCACTTCATTATAGGCATAGATAAGAAACTTTTGTAGTTATCTGAATCACCGTTGTGCTGATTTGTGATTAACTCACTGCTCTTGGTAATGTCGGGGCATAACTTAACTGCCTTATGAAGAAATGCTAACCCAACGTGGCCAATTCCAGGTTTCCATCGTCTATTCCTCTGGGGTAATCGACTATCACAATCACGATGGACAATACCCAGGAAGTCTTCGTCATCATTATAAAAATACAGTGCAATATTATATTTACTTTCAGATATATACTTAAATAACTCCTCACGTTCCAAGATTAATGGATACATGATTGCACTTAGATGTTGCCCGAACATTTCCCAAAAATCATTCTCTTGCAACAGTTCTTTATCTAATGCTTTCTGAGTTGCGAGATCAAACTGTCCAACTGCTGCATCGGTAGCATGGGTAACCATTCTCAATACTGATATCTGGGTTGAATGCAAATTGCTGAGCTCCCGATACCCCCATTTATATTTTGCCAATTCATCTCTCAGTGCGTGAAAATCATCATTTAACTCTATCGCATGAGAATATAAAGAGTATTTGCTACTGTTTTTATGCAATACGTAGGACGCAAATATGTGCACAAATAAAAAAACGAATGACATTAACCAAATAAAAAACGGAACAACATTTTCCTCTTTTATACTAAAATAATAGTTCACCCCAAAACCAATCAAGACAGGAGCCACTAAGGTGACCCAAGTATTAGAAAAAAAAGTACTTTTACTAATAACGTGATCTGATAAGTGATTATTATTCTTAGCAACACTTAAAAAGTGCTTCAACCTTTCCTTAGGCATGTATGATCCTGTGTATTTACAAAGAAATGAATAATACTTAGAACACCGTTAAATGAAAAGCGCTACTTAATAGTCACTCTGAGGGATTACTCAACAATCAAAACAACTTTCTTTGATTCTTCGCCACAAACGCCGCTCTTTGTTCTGCAATGATCTGGCTGACTCGACGCTCAGTAGGACCATAATCCCTTACTAATTTTTCTAGGTTATTGGCTTAAAATTAGCGCCAAATAAGTATCTGTCAGGATCTCTTTGCGACGTTTAACATTAGGAATGTACATGTCACAGCCACCTAAATAGGTACTAAGGGTGGTGGTTAGTGCTTCGCTAACTACTACTGAGTTGGCACTTTATTGCCAACTAGAGTTATGAATATAAGCTTTGCAGAGTAATGGCTTACGCTTAATGAAGTCTTCACGTTCGTCTGATTTTAGAGTTTGCAAAGTTTCTAGCACTTGCTCTGGCTTTGCCTCCTCGGTGTTTAACAAATTTATTTTCTATCAAACTGTCAAAAACTACTGGAATTCAATTACGATAGCCAATGAATAAACTGTTTTTGATTTTTGCTTATATGACACTACAAAAGCGGCTCAATCGAAGATAGTAGAGACACAGGTGCAATCGCGGCTGTGACCATCGAAAACATCGATGTTTTCGCACAGCGCCCAGTGATGGGTTTACAGCGTGTCACGGAAGTGATTGCACTTGGGGAGCAAAACTGGGCAAGCATGCACTCGGGCATTGCTAAACAATATACTTTTTGGAACAACAATAACCCGTTCAGATGTGGCGGCGGGCCTTGAACCCTTGTCCATAAAAAAATCCCTGCTGGCATTGCTGCCTGCAGGGATTTTTTGTTAATCAGCCTCAAGCTGATTAATGGTCACATATAACGACTAGTTCAATCGTTATTAGCTTTGTTTTTTAACAAACTTCGATTTCAGCATCATTTGGCCATTGCCATCCACTTTACAATCGATGTCGTGGTCGCCGTCGACAAAATGGTTGATCACTGCTTTAGTGCCAACTTTAAGCACGAGTGATGAACCTTTTACTTTAAGGTCTTTGATTAAGGTGACTTTGTCGCCTTCTGCTAATAAGTTGCCGTTGGCATCTTTTAAAATGATAGCGTCTGGATCAACCACTTCTTCATTTGGGTTCCACTCATTGGCGCATTCTGGGCAAATTAATAATGTGCCGTCTGAATAAGCGTACGGAGACTCACATTTTGGGCATGGCGGGATTACATCACTCATATCTTTACTCTCTGTGTTCTTGGCAGTTGTCGAACACGTTAACAGCGCTAATACGCAGTTCGACAGGCTTTATCGATTGGCGTGAGGTAGAAAAGTATCTACCCTGCCGAATATTGTAATGACATTATAATGCTATTATCACAAATTGACTACCCTAGGGTGATAAACCAGCTGATCCACTCATCTGCTAACGCAACGATTGGGATTACCACTAACGTCACTAATAGCCTAACAATAGGCGAATTGAAGCTTAGCTTTTTACCTGCGGATTAGGGCGACTTTGATTGTCAGCAAAACTCACATCATGCTTTTCGAGATATTCGCGAATAAGCTGACGGGTGACTTGTGATGGGGTGAGATCTTGCGCAGCACACAATTGTTCAAATGCCTGCTTCTTTAGCGGGTCCATTAATACAGTAAAACGTGCAGTTTTATTTTCCACAGTGGGCTAGCCTTTCATTACGACATGATAATTTGATTATAATCCAGTGTGTGGCTAAAGACCATATTCTGGATTTTTTATTCGCCGTACGATTAGCTAGAGCCATTAGCTTGGGGCATTCACCCGAGTTAAGAAACAACTAGGTTAAACCTAATGATGCCTTAGCCCGAGTGTGTTTATCTGTTACACAATGCTCGCTAAACGGGGTAACAACGCTTTAAAACTCGGTCTAGTTGATGCACTATGCTGCAAGCAATCTTGCACTAACTGGCGCAACATTGTCGCTTGTGGTGTGTTTGGGTTATCGATGAGGTTTAGCATGTCATCGACCAAATAACCAAATGCCCTCACCTCAATCGCTTGCATTAATTGCAAATGCTGTGGGGTAAACTGTTTTAAATTTGAGGCGGCGCCAAAGTCACCAAACAATACGCTATCTTGGGTATTTATCATGATGTTGTGGGCATAGATATCGCCATGGCTAATCCCATTTTGATGAAAATGAGCCAAAATATCAGCCATTTGGCTGGCAATATAAGTTATGCGAGCCCAAGTAAATACGGTTTGCGCTTCAAAGGTGTCGCGGCTACAGGTTTGCAACGACGGCGGCAAACCTAAATTGCCATAGCTTGGCGGGATAAGTTGCATCACTAAACCCAGTTGCTCTGGTTGATTAATTTGTGCCACGACATTGATTAAATTTGGATGTTCACCAGCGGTTAAGCAGCAATCAAGCTCATCTGCAGGGTAACCATCGCTGGTCACCATGCCCTTAAACAACTTAATCGCAACATCAGTCTGGCAGCTAAAGCTTGCCTCATCTGATTGTTCAGCATGGTGAGTGGCTTGGTAAATCAGTCCAGATGCGCCCTGCCCGAGTAACTGACCTAAAGTAAACTGGCTTAATGGCACTACAGGTACGCGAGTATTATCGCAATGTTCAACATGACTGAACGCGTTACCTGCAAAGGCTAACCAGGCTAAGTTAGGTAACTCAAATAACCAATGTGGTAAAGCGGTAAGCTGGTTAGCCGATAATCGGATCAGGGCTAATTGATGGCAGTTTGCCATGCTATTAGGTAATGCTGTTAATCGGTTACCCGCAAGCGCAAGCTTTTCGAGCCGATGACATTGACCTAAACTGTCTGGCAATTGCTCAATTTGGTTATCGGTTAAAATTAACCAACGGGTTTGTTTTGGGATGGATGCTTCCGGTACGGTGCGAATTTGATTGGCTTTAAAACCTATCATTTCGAGCTTTGGACACTGACCTAATACAGCTGGAAGATGTTCAAATAGGTTATTCGACACAAACAAGATTTTAAGTTGATGTAAATCGGCAAGGTTATCTGGCAACGACGACAACTGGTTATTGCTAAGATCGAGTACTTCTAGGGTATCGGCTAATTCAAACAGTTTTGTAGGAAATTGCGTAAGTTGTTCAGCGATACTGACCCGTTGATAACCCAGTAACAAACCATCATTTAATTGTTGCAGTGTCTGCATCATGTTTCTCTTTACCGAAAATTGTCGCCATAGTAATAGACTGCATCCACGGAGACAAATTTCTGCTAAATTTTTACCAAAAAAAACCACAGCAGTAGCTGTGGTCAAAACGGAGGCTAAAAAACACAAATTGGGGTTGATAATTTTAGCGCCATTTCTAGTACATCAAGTACGGCTTAGAAATGGATTCCTACACACTAGGTTACTAACCTCCATTGACGTTAGTAACCTAAAACAACAAATAACGTTAAATCAGTTCCGCTAACATGCTGTCGGCGTATGTCACTAATTCGCCGCCATCACGCACTTTTGCCACGTAATCTGGATTGGCAATAAATGGACGGCCAATTGCCAACAAATCAAATTTGTTGTCGGCTATGGCTGCACTGCCCGTTTCCGCGGTATAGCTACCGACACCCACTAAGGTGCCAGTATAAACACTGCGCAAATAGGTCGATATATTGCCGCCTAAGTAATCAAACTGCATTGAGTCGTCAAAAATACCACCATGTAAAAACGCTAAATGGCGTTTAGCCAACTCAGGTAATAAATAGTCAAACACATCACGGTCGCGTGGATCGGCGGCCATATTAAAATAGGCACCAGGAGAAACTCGAATAGCGGTGCGATCTGCGCCAATTGTGGCAACCACAGCATCAACAACTTCTAAAGCAAAGCGTGACATGTTTGCCGGAGTTTGGCCGTATTCGTCTTCACGGCGATTGTTGTCATGATGCAAAAATTGGTCAATTAAATAGCCATTCGCTGCATGAATTTCAACGCCGTCAAAGCCAGCATCAATCGCATTTGCCGCTGCTTGAGCATAATCAACCACTAACTGCTTAATATCATCTAAGGTGGCCGCTTTTGGTGTTTGATAAACGAGTTCGCGCATTCTAGGCACTGTGCCTTCAACCGCTTGTGCAGAAGAAGAAAGTACATCACCACCATCGAAAAAATGTGGGTGTGCTACACGGCCAGTGTGCCAAAGTTGAGCAAAGATTTTACCGCCACTTTTATGCACGGCATCGGTCACTTTACGCCAACCGTCAATTTGAGCTGGAGTAAATAAGCCAGGGGTGTTTGGGTAGCCTTGAGCATCGGGGCGGATAATTGTCGCTTCACTGATAATTAAACCAGCTTCAGCTCGGCGAGCATAGTAATCAACCATCTTCAGTGTTGGCACAAGGTCATCATCCGCCATACAACGCGTTAATGGTGCCATTAAAATCTTGTTTGATAATGTTAAGGTGTCATTGAGTTTGTAAGGGGTAAATAAACTGGCCGTCATGTGGTTAACTCCATTCTTGAATAAGCGTTCAAGATTAATCGTATTTGAATAGACATTCAAGTATTTTTTGAATAGTCGGTAAAATTTAGTTAGACTCAAGTGTGATGAGTTATCACGCTTTGTTGTTGACCAGAAGTGACCAGATATGAGACACGCTGAATTTAATAGAGAAACTGTTTTACGTGCTGCTATGAGCACCTTTTTAGTGAATGGATTCGCTAAAACCAGCATGCAAGATCTCACTAAAGCAACGGGACTACATCCGGGTTCAATTTACTGTGCCTTTGATAATAAAAAAGGCTTATTTATTGCTGCAATTGAGCAATATCAACAAGATCGCAGTAAGCAATTTGAGCAGCTATTTGCCAATGATGATTCAGCGGTAGACAACTTAGGTGCATATTTAGCCCTAATCGTACAAGAATGTTTAAGCTGCGATGCGACCCAGTCGTGCTTACTAACCAAGTCACTCAGTGAAATGGGCGAGCAAGACGAACAAATTAGACTTATGGCCTGTGAATTTTTGCAGCTGTGGCAGCAGTCGTTAGCTCAAGTATTTGATACAGCAAAAAAACAAAAGTTAATCGCACAAGACAGCGACAGTCAGTTTTTAGCGCAATATTTGGTGATGGGAATATACGGTTTAAGAACGGTGGCTCGTACAGAACC
>NZ_JACJER010000184.1:0-6907 GCF_014164185.1 Shewanella sp. SG44-6
GATATCACATCCAAATAGCCCAATTGAGTCTTTTCTATTAATAATGGAAAGTGTAACGATTCAATCGGTAATTCATCTGGCCAGCCCCCTTCAGCTTTAATGATGTCTTTGGAGCCGTCATCATGTTCAATAACTAAGCGTAAATAGGATAAACTTTCATAATATTTCAATTGATTGATTGCTGATTGTAAGGCTTTATAGTCGAGTTTATTGGCATGTAACATGACAAGGTTGTCGTATAGAAACTTTAACTCGTTATTTGTGCGGGTCAATGCCAAGGTTTTTTCGTTGACTTGGTTTTCTAAATCTTCATATAAGCTGGCTAATTCAGCGGCAGTTTTTTGCAATGCATTACCTAAGGCGGTGAGTTCAATATAGTCCGTTTTAGGCATTTTAACTTTGAAGTTTCCTTTAGAGATTGTTGTGGAACTTTCTATCAATAATTGCAATGGCTTAACGACGCGCTTACGGGTAAATGCCACCGCAAAAAAAGCAATAATCAGTAAAATAGATAAACCAATAATTTGCCCAATAACCAGTAACTTTAATTTAAAGGCGGCGAACTGTTCCATATTCAGCACTAAGGTATCAATGGTGTTAACAAAGTCGGTTAACGAAGCGGAGTATAGGCGGATGTTTCCTTCCTCAATATAGACTTTCATTACTTGCCACTTATGAATAACCAATACGTATTGGTCACGCATTTCTTTTGGGCTATACCATGCAAGGGAGCGTTTAAGCGCTTCAGAATTGAGTGTTGTTTCGAAATCAGCAATTTTTTCATCGATATTATGGCTGCCAATATTGGCGTCAAGCAATAGTCGGTAGCTTTGCATTCGTAGCGAGCCTGAGGCGTTTATTCCTCTGGCGTCTCCCAAGCTAAAAGTTAAACTGACGATGGAAAACACCGCTAAGCTTGATGACAATAAAATCACCACGAGCATTAAACTTAAAATGGTGGAGGTAAGGCTGCCACGAGTAAACATAAAGTCCTGCTGTCGATAACGGTAAGGGATTAAAAATAAGCAAAAGCCCAGTTTTATACCAGGTTCAATAGTGTGTTCTACATTAGGTGTCGCTTGAAAACATTAACAAGTTTGCAAAAGTGTGAAACACATCCTGTCTACATATTGATCTGGCGCAAACTTTAGTCTCTATACCCCATAAGAGGTATATTTAAAGCCGTTTTAAATAGCTAACTTTGTCTCTAGAGATGTCGTGATTATTAAATTAAATATAATGTAACACGGAGATGAAGGGTGATGAAGATGAACGCAAAATCAATTGCACTGAGTGCAGTGATTGCAGCCAGTTTTTTAGCCGCTGGCGCAATGGCTAGTGAGAAAACCGAACCTCGTAATGAAGTTTATAAGGATAAATTCTCAAAACAGTACGACAGTTGGCATGCTACTGATGAAAGCAAAGAAGTTGTCGATATGTTAGAAAAAGTACCTAGCCTAGTCGTGTTGTGGGCGGGTTACGGTTTTGCTAAAGATTACAATGCACCTCGTGGTCATATGTATGCAGTAACTGACGTAACGAATACATTGCGTACTGGTGCGCCCAAAAATGCTGAAGACGGTCCAATGCCAATGGCCTGCTGGAGCTGTAAAAGCCCTGACGTACCACGGGTGATTGAAGAGCAAGGTGAAGATGGCTATTTCAGTGGTAAATGGGCTAAAGGTGGCCCAGAAATTGTCAATGTGCTCGGTTGTGCTGACTGTCATGAAAAAGGATCTTCAAAGTTACGCATGTCACGTCCGTTTGCAGCACGTGCTATGGCAACATTAAATACGCCATTTGATAAAGCTTCTCGTAAAGACAAGCAATCAATGGTGTGTGCTCAATGTCACGTTGAGTACTATTTCGAGAAAACAGCAGAACGTCCTGGTTTTGTTAAATTCCCTTGGGATATGGGTACCACAGTTGAGCAAATGGAAGTGTATTACGACAACATGGAGTTCTCTGATTGGACTCATGCCGTGTCTAAAACGCCAATGTTAAAAGCGCAACATCCTGGTTATGAAACTTGGAAAATGGGCGTTCACGGTCAAAATAACGTGAGTTGTGTTGATTGTCATATGCCTAAAGTGACTAATGACAAAGGCCGCAAATTTACAGATCATAAAGTGGGTAACCCATTTGATCGCTTTGAAGAAACATGTGCCACTTGTCACAGTCAAAGCAAAGAGTTTATGGTCAATTTAGTGAATGAGAGCAAACAGAAAGCACAAGACTTAAAGGCACGTGTTGAAACTCAATTAGTTAAAGCTCACTTTGAAGCTAAAGCGGCGTGGGATGCTGGTGCAACTGAAGTTGAAATGAAGCCAATCCTAATGGATATTCGTCATTCACAGTGGCGTTGGGATTATGCGACAGCATCTCATGGTGCATCATCTCATGCTCCTGCTGAAGTATTACGTATTTTAGGTACTTCATTGGATAAAGCTGCTGATGCTCGAGTTAAATTGGCTCAGTTATTAGGTGCTAAAGGAGTTAAACAACCAATTGCATATCCTGATACGTCAACTAAAGCTAAAGCGCAAGCAGCATTAGGCATGGACATGAAAACCATGAATGCTGAAAAAGCTGAATTCAAGAAAACACTTGTTCCTAAGTGGAAAGAAGAAGCTAAAAAGCGTGAGGCGACTTATAAATAACTGGTGTTGAACCTTAACGCTTTATGGTGTTATTAATCCTTAAATCATAAAAATAGCCCTCATTAGAGGGCTATTTTTTTATGTTCGCTCTAAAAACCTCTGGCTTAAGCCGTTGTTACTCGACGTGATAAAAGCCAGCTCAATAATTGCACTAAAATGATGCGTTGATGTTTGAGATGCACTTGAATGGTGCTTTTATGTTAACAAATAAAATGAAAAATAAAATAAAATTCATACAGAACAGTGGTTTGAAAATGTGGCCTAATGATTGAATTAACTATTCAACAAATAAATAACAATTACATTTTTTCACACTTTTGGAGGTCGAGATGAAACTCGTCAGCGCTATCATCAAGCCATTTAAGTTGGATGATGTCCGTGAAGCCATTGCAGGCATGGGCATTGAAGGTATGACTGTTACTGAGGTAAAAGGCTTCGGACGTCAAAAAGGCCACACTGAGCTTTATCGTGGGGCAGAGTATCAAGTGGATTTTTTACCTAAAGTAAAATTAGAAATTGCGACCAAAGATGAAAACTTGGACATGCTTATTGAAGCGATTACCAGTGCTGCCCATACCGGCAAGATTGGTGATGGTAAAATATTTGTTACTGATTTAGAACAAGCGATCCGTATCCGTACGGGTGAACTTGATAACGAAGCATTATAGGAGACTGTTATGGAAGAGTTAACTCAATTAGGCCTAACGGTTACTGAATTACGTTTCGCACTAGATACATTTTATTTCCTTATCTCTGGCGCATTTGTGATGTGGATGGCCGCGGGTTTTGCCATGTTAGAAGCTGGCCTAGTCCGTTCAAAAAATACCACTGAAATTTTAACTAAAAACGTATGTTTATATGCAATCGCCTGTGTCATGTTTTTATTGGTTGGCTATAACATTATGTATGTAGACAATGTCGAAGGTGGCTTTATTCCTTCTTTTGGCACATTAATTGGTTCGCAAGCTGAAGGTGCAGACCATGCATTAGAGTCAGACTTTTTCTTCCAAGTGGTGTTTGTTGCTACTGCAATGTCGATTGTGTCTGGTGCCGTTGCTGAACGGATGAAATTGTGGTCTTTCTTAGTCTTCTCTATCGTAATGACAGCTGTAATTTATCCTGTCGAAGGCTACTGGACGTGGGGCGGTGGATTCCTCTCTGAAGCGGGTTTTGTCGACTTTGCTGGTAGTGGTATTGTTCACATGGCCGGTGCGGCAGCAGCGATATCTGGTGTACTGCTTCTTGGTGCTCGTAAAGGTAAATACGGTGAAAATGGTCAAGTTCATCCAATTCCAGGATCTAACTTACCAATGGCAACCTTAGGTATGTTCATTTTATGGATGGGTTGGTTTGGCTTTAACGGTGGTTCACAACTGTTAGTTTCAGATGCTGAAAATGCCAGTGCAGTCGCTAAAATATTCGTAAATACTAACTCTGCCGCTGCTTTTGGTGCTATCTCAGCATTGATTGTGTGTAAAGTTGTCTGGGGCAAAGCTGACTTAACCATGATATTAAACGGTGCGTTAGCAGGATTAGTGGCGATTACTGCTGACCCGCTATCACCTTCACTGTTAATGGCTGGTGTGATTGGCTTAGTGGCGGGCGCTGTTGTTATCTTCTCGGTTATCGCATTTGACCGAATTAAAATTGATGACCCAGTTGGCGCGATTTCGGTTCACGGTGTTGCTGGTTTCCTTGGGGTGATGTTAGTTCCATTATCAAATGCTGATGCTAGTTTTGGTAGCCAGTTATATGGTGCCGCCGTTATCTTTATTTGGGTCTTTAGCGCATCGTTACTTGTATGGTTTATATTAAAAATGACCATGGGTATTCGAGTAACAGAAGAAGAAGAGTACAACGGTATGGATGCTTCTGACTGTGGTGTTGATGCTTATCCTGAGTTTGTGAGTGTCAAAAGCGCTGGTTAAGTTAATTCTTTAATCTAAGTAAGATAAAAAAACAGAACCTTTAGGTTCTGTTTTTTTATGCATCCAATAAAATTCTTAACGCCGCTGTTGGGGAAAGCGAGTCAATGTGCTAGCGTGATATATCGGTATTTGGATGATAAAAACAGTGATGAGGTAACTATGATGCGAGCAGGGGTAAACTTATTGATCGCGGCGATACTTTTTAGCTTGTTGTTTGGTGTCATGAGCCATGCTGGCACTGTTGTGGTGCGTCAATCATCTACGCCTTTTGATGCTTTTGCTGTTCGCGACCAATTGTTACAACAGCACCAATGGCAAGAGCTGTTACGGCAGCAACAGCAGGTTACTATCTTACAATCGTTACCGATTGGATGCTTGGCGATAGCGTCACCGTTTAATTATTTTAGCTGTGGCCAACAATTTTATCGTCCCTATGACTATCAAGACACACAAGTGTTTATCCAAATTTATCCTCCTTTGAATGAGATCCCTGCTCAATAGCGAATGCCTTGGTATCAAACCTTATCTCAGTAGCTTTGGCTGAATAGGCAACTATTGACTATGCTTTTAGATAGCGTATTTCTATCTGAGGGCTGAATTATGTTCACTCGTCACTCAAAAAAGACAGCGGTTGATGCCTGTTACTATCATGACTATTTATTATTCAAATGGATTAAACTTCTACTCGTTACCTTACTTTTCGGTATGAGTGCTTGTCAGTCAACGCCATCTCCAAATCAAGCATTCAAGATTGCGAACTTATTTCATGATGAGCTATTTACGCCAATAGACACTGTGGAGGTTGATGATATTTATCGTTTACCTGAGCCATTTGTGGCTCAATTTAGGCGACAGTTTCAAGCGGATAATATGCTTCGTAGCCAGAGTATTATCGCCAATGAATGGTTAGCTCAGTATATTGGTGCTCAAGATGGTGGTTTTGAATACCGCGATAATGTTACTCATACCGCAAGTGAAACAGCGCTTAATCGCCAAGGTAATTGTATGTCTCTGGTGGTGTTATCGGCAGCTTTAGCTGATGTGTTAAATGTGCCTGTTGAGTTTTATGATATTGATATTGAACCCGTTTGGGATAGGCGTGGCGGTTTTTATTTAGTCAACGGTCACGTCAATTTGAGCCTGTTACCAGTGAAGGATTCTCATACTGTGTTATTTAGGGGGACTGATATTTTGGTGGATTTCTTACCTGAACGTTCAGTTCGTGCTTACCATAAAAAAACAGTCAATAAGCGTCAATTAACCGCGATGTTTTATAACAATATAGCCGCGGAGGCATTGGTTGATGCTGATTATGATACCGCTTATTCACTGGTTAAAAAAAGTATTTTGTTAGACCCGCAGTATGTAGCGGCAATCAATACGATAGCGGTTATTTATCGTCATAAAGGTTATGAAGCTGAGGCTGAATATGCATATCGGTTAGCGCTACAAGTTGACTCTCAAGATCTAACGACATTGTATAATTTAGCCTTAATTTTAGGGGAGCAAGGACGTCTACAAGAGTGGGCCGAGATACATAAGGTCCTTGAGTTAGCGAGAATTAATAATCCATTTTATTACTATGATATGGCTCAACAAGCGTATTTTGATAAGCAATATCAAGATGCACTGGTGTGGTATAAACGAGCTGTTGAAAAAGCGGATTATCGGCATGAATTTTATTTTGGCTTATCTCGAGCGTATTGGGCAACAGGTGAGGCAGGGCTTGCTGAGAAAAACCTTAAGCGTGCAATGGCCTTGAGCGATACCCTTCATAAACAAGGCTACCAAATGAAGTTGCAAGCAATGATGCAACACTAATTATTGCGAAGGTGTTTTAGTCTGTGGTTGATAATAGTTCTTTTCTGCAAGCTCGAGTATGTCTTGATAACGATTTGATTGTTTGAGTGAAGTAATTGCGCTATCAATTTCCTCAGCCGTTATTTTATCATGACAGGCAATTTTTCGTTGGGCAGGTTCAAACAGTGAGACTTCTGTTACTGCAACACTCGTATCGAGTTTTGATGCGAGTAAATAGCGATAATATTCAAATATCCGCCTTTCTAGAACGATGACTTGTACATAACCATTAAACAGCATCACAACTTGGCTTTTTTGATTGGTAATCTCACTAAAATGAGGATTACCGTTGGCAATATCTTTAAATTTATTACCTAAATATTGTTTTGAATTTTGAAAGCCTAAAACGGACAAGGTATTGAGATCACTTATTTTTTCTATATTAAGATTGTTTTTTGATAAGTAGAATGCGCTATTTTTATATTCAATCAAGCTTTGGGTATAAAATAAACCTGCAAC
>NZ_JACJER010000185.1:0-6813 GCF_014164185.1 Shewanella sp. SG44-6
AATGATACAGGCACACCAAAGCGCTGACTTAGTGCTTCTATGTGGTGTCGATTTAGCTTTTTTCCTCCTACGGTATTGAGTAACTTACTTACATTACTTTTTGAACCTAATTCAGGAAGATCTGCTATCTATGTTAAAAGTTGGTCAAGCGACTAGAAAACGTTAGCGGTGAACCGAACCAATCAATAGAATTGCTTCATATAATTAAGGTTAATTAAAGTATCAAAGGTAATGATAAACAGCCATTTAGTCATTATCGCTTGATTTTAAACTGGATTAAGATGAGGTATATAATAATTCATCACGATAATGTGCAATCTTACTAAGCACTATTAGCTCGCTTAATAATTTTAATGACATCCCCAATACCCGCTCAAATGGAGCGGGTAAGTACTGTGTGGTTGATTCATTTTACTCTAAAGACTTCAATTTGGCCTTTAATATTCTGCGCTAACGATGTAAGTTCATTGGCCCCTTTAACCGCTTTCGTCGCTCGTTCATCACTGTCAGAAGCAAGAGAAGAGATTGCATGAAGACTAATAGAAACCTCATCAGCAACTGTACTTTGCTCTTTTGTTGCTGCTGCGATACTTGAAGATATCATTGCCATTTCAGCGATATTAGCGTTAATTTGACTTAATTGACTATTAGCCGCATCTCCCTGTTCAACAGAAGATAAACCTAATTCTTGGCACTGTTTCATTTGTGACGTGGTAATTTCAACTTGTTTTTGCAAATTACTAATAGTCGAACTAATGATACTGATAGATTCTTGAGTACGTTTGGCTAACGATCTCACTTCATCGGCAACCACCGCAAAACCGCGCCCTTGCTCTCCAGCACGAGCTGCTTCAATTGCAGCGTTCAGCGCTAATAGATTTGTTTGTTCAGCAATACTATTAATAACTTCAGTCACTTTACTGATTGCCACACTCTCATGGTTGACTCCCTCAATGTTCTTTTGAGTTTGGGTGAGCTGCTCACTCAGCGATTGCATTGCAATTACGACCTGTGTTAATTGCCTGTGTCCATCGTTTGAAGCATTATCGATTTCTTGCGCTTGCAAAGCACCTTGCCCAGAGTTTTCTGCTACATTTTTAATAGATGCAGACATTTCTTCGATGGCTGTTGCAATGTGTTCAGTTTGTTGAAGTAAAGATTTTGCTTCATTTCCGTTAACAGATGCGACTTGTTGACTGTTTTGAGCGTGATGCTCCAAACTCACTACAGATTGTTGCAATGAGTTAATCAGTAAGCACAGATTTGTGGCCATTTTACTGATACTCATTGTTATTTAGTCAACTTCATTTTCGCTATCAGGATCACTTAATTCAAAATGTTGTGATAAATCGCCTTGGCCTAATGTGGCAATTTTTGACTTGAGTCTTTGCAAAGGGCTAATGGCACTTTTAATTACACTGAATAAGAGTGCTGATATTAGAATGATACCGATAACAGCTATGAGCAAATTAAGCTTCAGAATCCCCATACTTTCATCATGTAATTCTGCTTCAAGCACTAAGCCTGTCATAGTCCAATTCCAACCTAAGATTGGTATGGAGTAAGCAAACATATTTTCGCCATTAGAAGATGTATAAAAAAGAGGTTCTCGGTTAGTTAAGATTTTTTCAATTGGCAGTCCATAAAACAGTGATGGATCAAAAGCTGAGTCATTGTTAACGTTTTTGTGAACTATAATGTTATTGTCGGAGTTTCGTATAATTGCGTAGTAGCCTGACTCTTCGAGTATTTGTTGCTTAATGGCCTGCTGGATTTGAGCCACGGACTCAGTAATGTCAAAACCAGTAAACAGAATAGCTATAACCTGCCCTGTATCGCTTTTAAGTGGGCGATAGATAGTCATGTAATCTTTGCCAAACAGTTTTGCATAACCTTGGTAATCTTCGCCCTTGATGAGTCGTTGATATCCAGGATGACCGATGCCTAAATTAGTTCCAGTTGCACGCTCTCCATCTGCTTTTCGAAGTGAAGTAGAAATTCGGGTAAAATCATCTTGATTGCGCACAAAAATAGTTGCAACGCCGCCAGTCAGCTCAGTGTATTTGTCAACTTTGGTGTTAGATGTGTTGATTTGCTCTGTGCCATGCATTAATGATGGAGCTGTGATGTTCGCAATTGGAACTGTAGATCCATCTAGGTACAGTTTTTCGGGATAAAGTGTTCGGAGAATTTCCGCACTACTTTCAGCCAACGCTAACATACTGTCATATTGCAATTTAATTAGTTCTGCATTGCTTTGCATTTGAGCACTAATTGCATTTATAGCCTTGTTATTTAATGTTGTTGATGCTGTTTTATATGAGAAAAATGACATAAGAGCAAAAATTACAATCGAACAAAGTAAAGCGAGCGACCCGATTTGTTTCGAAATTGGCCAATTCTTTTAGTTCATATAATATTATCCCCGTTACTGTAAACAGACTACTTGTTAGCCTATGGTGTTATGAAAGCTTGTCAATAAGGTATATACAACATTTGATGTATATAATTATTTAGAGTTGTTATTCAAAAGCTGGGAATTTTTTAGAAAAAACCATGTTTATCAAACCTTATAAGTCATTAGTTAGCATGTTAGAAATAACATCTTAGCTTATCAGATAACGTAAAAATACGACTTACAAAGTAACAAGAATTCGTCAGTGATGGTGATTACTCTTAATCGAATATGTTTACCACACAAGTGCTGGCGGAAACTATTGTTGAAAAGGAGTTTCCGTAAAATGTTCACGCAAAGTCCAATTCACACTAAATATTAACTCACAAGCTTTATTTACAAATCCAAGGAGGAGACGACTGCCATAACGAAATCCACTTAGGGATTGCGCTTGCTGGCATTGGCCTTGCGATACCGAAACCTTGTGCTAAATGGCATCCCATCTTGAGTAATTGCCGACCATGCTCCTGGGATTCAACCCCTTCAGCTATCACCAAACGACCAAATGCCTTTGATAATTCAATGACACTTTGAACAATGGCCTGATCATCCATATCATCTAACATATCGATGACAAAGGATTGATCGATTTTAATAACATCGGTCGACAGCTTCCTTAGATAACTTAAAGATGAAAACCCCGTACCAAAATCATCTAGCGAAAAACGTATCCCTAACTGTTTACATTGGCTAATAACCTCAGCGATGTGCTGAGTATCTTTAATAATACTGGATTCTAGAATTTCAAATTCAAGCTGACCCGCTTGAAAACTATTATTGAGAAATAACACTTCATTTAATTGATTAATAAAATCTTCATGCTGAAGTTGTAATGGACTGACATTCACACTGATGGGTATGACTATGCCAAGGCGTCGCCATTCATTATGCTGCTTTATAGCCTGGTCAATGACCCATTTACCAAGCTCTATCCCTAACGGCTCTTCTTCAATGTAAGGCAAAAAACGAAATGGTGATAACAGACCTTCTGTCGGGTGTTGCCAACGGATAAGGGCCTCTAAACCTATAATTTCATTAGTTTCCATATTAATTTTTGGTTGATAGAATAACAAAAATTCATTGTTACTAAATCCATTGCTTATATGTTCTAACTCTCGATACTGCAGTTTTATCGCGACATCATTTTCAAAGTCAAATTCATGAATGCAATTCTTTCCAAGCTCTTTAGCCCTATACATGGCTTGATCAGCATGACGAATAAGTATGTCTGAGTAACTATTGTCCTGCGGGAAATATGTCACACCAATACTCACTGTGACAAAAAGGCGTTTGTTTTCAATAATAAATTCCTCTGCGATTGAAGAAAGTATTCGCTGTAATATGTCTCTTGCTTGATGATGACAGTCTAAATCATCAAGAATCAAAACAAACTCATCGCCACCAAATCGAGCAAGTGTATCCCCATCACGTATTACCGTTTTAAATCTATTTGCAACAAGGCAAAGAAACTCATCACCTATATCGTGACCGTAAACATCATTGACCTCTTTAAAACCATCCAAGTCTAAGAAGGCTATCGCTATTTGTTTGTTGTTACGCTGCGCTTTGATAAGCGCTTGCTGCATTCGATCCACTAACAAATTCCTGTTTGGCAAATGTGTGAGTGGGTCATAATTTGCGGCAAACTTTAACTTATCGTTTAACTCTTTTAATACCTGATTACTTTTTTCAAGTTTGCGTTGATCATTTTTTGCGTCGGTAATATCTTGAAATATACCACTTAGCTTTTCAGCGACACCCTCAACATACGTTACATGACAGGTCGTTCTAACATCAATTTTTCGACCTTTAAGAGTATAAGTTTCAAGCTCTAAGTCATAATTCTCACCACGTTGAATAGCAGCATCAAGCGCTTCTAATAATAATATTTTAGAATCGGGTAAAAAATAACTTACTCCCATTTCAACCGTAGGAATAAATTCTTGTGGAGTTGTTTCATAAATTCGGTATGTTTCATCTGTCCAAATCAAGTTATTGTTATGCAAATTGAGTTGCCAACTACCTAGCTTGCCAATCTCTTGAGACTCTCTTAGTAATTCGGTTGTGGTAGCCAGCAGCTCTTCTTGTTTTTTGCGAAAGGTAATGTCTTGGTGCATCCCAATCATTCGTGTCGGTTTGCCTTCTGCATCCCATGCAATCGCTTTGCCTGTAGACAATACCCACACATAATGACCGTTTTTGTGTTTTAAACGAACTTCTAACTCACAAAGATCACTTTGGCCTTGGCAGTGGTAATCATAATTTTTAATCGCCTTAGGCAAATCATCTGGGTGTAATACATCTAACCAGGTTTGGTAATCAACAGGCATTAACTCCGATAAGGTATACCCTATCATCTCAGCCCAACGCTCATTACAAACAAGACCATCATTTTTAACATGCCAATCCCAGACGCCAACTTTAGTCGCATCGATAACTAACTCATTAACCTCTTGGCTTATCGTATTCTTGTACATGGTTTTTATACTATTTTGGATAAAAATAATGGAATTAATCCAGTTCTGTAAACAAGCACTATTTACTTAAATCCGTCAAAAATGACTATTTATTGTTGCTTTTATTTAAATTTTAACGAAAAGATACACTTCAATATAAGGTACGATTTATTTTTTATCAATTTTAATCAATTGGTTATTGAGGTTAACTATTAAAATTTGGAAATCCGAAGGAGTCAAAGTGGCTCCTTCTGCTAGTTTAAGTGCTTTTGGTCGATATCGACAAACACATTTTTGTGTTGTGGTTGAATTAGCCGGACACTTCAATAAAGGAATATAATAATGCCATTATTGAGGTGAATATGACTAAACGAATAAATAAACAATATCCAGATGATTTTAAACAAGAAGCTGTCGCTTTGGTTCTTGAACAAAATTACACGATAGTGCAAGCGGCAGCGTCTTTAGGTATTACAGATAAAATTCTTTATAACTGGGTGGCTAAACACAAAAAGCTAACTCAAGGCGATACATTATCTGTAGATGAACGCACCGAACTTATGCTGTTACGCAAAGAGAATAAACGCTTATTGATGGAGCGCGAAATACTAAAAAAGGCCAGCGCCTTCTTTGCGAAAGAAATGAAGTAAGGTATTCATTTATCAATACTCTTAAGTCGAAATATCCTATTTCGATGGCGTGTAAAGTGATGCAGGTTAGTTCGTCAGCGTATTACGTTTGGCTTAAAAAGCCTGGTGAACTTATCACTGCTGACACTCTAGAGCTATTTCGTCGAGCTAAAGCATTATTCAAAGCCAGTCGAAACAGTCTAGGTAGTAGAGAGTTAGCTAAAGCGCTACGCAAAGAAGGGTTTAGCATTACTCGTTATCGCACTATTAAGTTAATGGCGCGATTGAAACTGGTGGTCACGCAACGTCTGGCTTATAAAGTCACCACAAAGCGTAAGCACAGTGATAGCGTGGCTGATAATTTGCTTAATATGAATTTTAATCCTGTAGGGCCAAACCAAGTCTGGGCAGGTGATGTGAGTTATCTTAAAACTGGCGAAGGTTGGTTATATCTTGCAGTTGTAATGGATTTGTATTCTCGCAGAATCGTCGGCTGGCATATCTCTAAGCGCATGACGAGAAGCTTAGTTGAGAAAGCATTTTTGAAGGCTTACAGCTTGCGAAAACCACCAAAGGGCTTAGTGTTTCATAGCGATAGAGGTTCTCAATATACTAGCAAAGGCTATCGGCGCTTATTAACCAAATTTGACTGCCGAGCAAGCATGGGGGACGTGGGAGCGTGTTGGGACAATCAATAGAGCTTATTAAAGAATAAATTTGCATGACTCTGACATCGATATTGGAGTCTAAGGCTGGAAATCTGTGCAAATTTCGAATAGCTACAGAAATCCAGTCCATGCTAAAACATATAAGGTTCCATTGATTTTTTCCTTGCTTGTTTGCGTACGCTTTTAGGACGAATTGATTTTTATCATTAACCAAATCTGTGAAAGCAGTAATTTTTTATCATCAATATCAGCCAACATATACATTCCCATTACAAATTCTGCGGGGTGAGTTTCATTTTTGCTGTTCATTATTTTCAATGTGTCAAAACTACCAGATTATCCGACAGTTTATCTAGTTGGATAACTCATTGAATGAGATGGTACATCTTTCTGATCGGCCCGTCCGTTTATCTTCTGGCATTAGGAAATGTAGGACAAAGGAAAAATGGTTACCTAATCAATTAGGAGGTTGAAACTCACTTTGGGGCATAAACAATTTACATGTCTAGGCTCATTACTGGACAAAAATAAGTTTATTGACGCAATAAAGTTTGTACAGTAGAAGATAAGTCGAATCCATTTAACATTATGGATATGAGGCATGA
>NZ_JACJER010000186.1:0-6765 GCF_014164185.1 Shewanella sp. SG44-6
GTTCATTAATCCAAAAACTGACAATTATTTACTCTTTTATTAATGCTCAAGTAGTAGAATAGCGCCAATTTTTTCGTATTTGGAACCCTCTCAGCATGATAAAGCATATTCTCGGCGCCGCAGTTATAGTTATAGGCCTTAGTGCTTGCCAAAGTCCATCGGCCACTGTCTCAAATGAACAATTAATTGGTACTTGGCATGTCGACACCGTCCTCGACACTCCAACCATTAATAATAGTCCTGCAACGTTAGTTTTTGCCGCAGATGGCGAGTTAACAGGTAACAACAGTTGTAATCAGTTTTTTGGCAGTTATGCCCAGCAAGGTAACTTTTTACAGCTGGCACCAGCAGGCACTACCATGAAAGCCTGCGTTGACAGCTTTATGAGCCAAGAAGCCGAGTTGATGCAAGCTATTTCATTAGTACAACAAGTTGATTTCTCAAAAGGAAAACTTAATCTATTGTCAGAAAAGGGTGATACTCTATTGGTACTGACAAGACAATCATCGCCATTATCTTAATCATTTATTGCTTAAATGAGTCACAGAACTAACACAAGTGTCAGCTTAAAGTTCCACGACAAAATGAATTTTTATTCAATAAATTTGATTTTTTCTTGACTTAATAAGTCAATCTATTCAAAATGTGCTAGATTTTTGAATAACAAATATAAGATGAAATATCATTATGCCAGCGACAAGAAATCAGGATGAGCTCGTACGAACTTTTAAATCGATTCTCAAAGAAGAACGTTTTGGAAGCCAGAGCGAGATTGTTAATGCGCTTCAAACCGAAGGATTCGGTAATATTAATCAATCTAAAGTATCGCGTATGCTCAGCAAATTTGGTGCTGTTCGTACTCGTAACGCCAAGCAAGAAATGGTCTATTGCCTCCCTGCAGAGCTAGGCGTTCCAACTGCGGGTAGCCCAGTTAAGAATTTAGTGCTAGATGTTGATCATAACCAAGCCATGATAGTGGTAAGAACCAGTCCAGGTGCAGCACAATTAATTGCTCGTTTGCTGGATTCAATAGGTAAACCTGAAGGGATATTAGGTACCATTGCTGGCGACGATACGATTTTCATTTGCCCTGCAAGTATAAAAACTATTGATGATACCTTAGAGACCGTTAGATCTTTATTCAATTATAGTGAATAAAATATCACTATAAAAAAAGCAATGCCATGGCATTGCTTTTTTTTTGCTTAACGCGGGTGGTTACGCATCATCGAATTGAGTTAAAAAATCTAATGATGGCACAAAGAATGATGATCCGGTCAACGCTTTGGTAAACAACATTAAATGATCATGATTTCCATGGCCATCACCGTGCACCATACTGCGAAGCATTTGTTCAAAATGTTCTGGAGTGCGGCACACAGAAATAAAAATCAGCCCTTGCTCTCGAATCGAACCATAAGGCATGCTTTGACGCAGGATTTCTAATGAATTACCTTGCGCATCTTTTAAATTAACTCGCTTGGTATGGCTGGTTAGTGGCTTATCTTCTGACTCATATTCAATATCATCAACTTTAGTTCGACCAAAAATATCTTCTTGTTTTTTCAGTGGTAAACGATGCCATTTACTTAAGTTATGCATGTATTTTTGTACATGAACATAACTACCAGAGGCAAACGCTTTATCTTCATTACCAACCAATGCAACCTCTTGACGATGGCGCCCCTTAGGGTTTTCGGTACCATCAACAAAACCGGTTAAATCACGGCTGTCCATAAAACGGAAACCACGCTCTTCATCAACTAGCTCAACCAAATCTTCAAACATTTGATTAATCTCATTTGCGACAAGATGTAAAATATCGTAACGGTCACAACGAATATGAATAAACAGATCATATTCCATTGCAGGTGCATCACGAATACCTTCATTCATAGCAGGAAAAGGTTTTAATAATGCTGGGCGCGCATCAGGATAAAAGGTATCCCAAAAATTAGCACCAATACCGACAAAGCCATTAAAAGCACTGTCTGCATATTGATCTGTGAGCTCATAGATGTATTGCGCCACATTAGCAATAGATGGACGTAACTGATCTTCAACACCATCATTGGCATTAAACATCAGGTACACACTGTGTAAATTACCTTCTGCGCAAATCCCTAACTGTTCACGAGGCATAGCTTGGTTATCCATATTAACTTGATCCACCTTAATACTAAATGTCGGCCTAAATGATGATAATTTAACGCATTGAACTCATTAGAGAGCGATTCACATATCGTCTTAGTTTAGCTAATGATTAACTAACAATGAGCTTATCTTAATCAAATATAAATTACTTGAAGTGTACTCACATTTAGCTGATTTGTATCACCTATTGCACTCATATTCTCTCAAGTAAAAGATTGAACAGCTGTTTTAATAGATGGCTCACTCAACTCAAGTTATAGGATATTCTTCGTTAGCCGAAATCATAATATTGAGCTTATTGACTCTCAAACTTGTCATTTATTTGATTAACAGACCCACACTTTTATGACTGCATGCTGCAAGTAATGGTCTATTTTAAATTAAAGCAGCACAGTGGGCTAGACAGTAAACGGTTTTATAACAGGTTATGATTCAAGTCTGATGTTAACAATTATGCTCCACATTAAGATGACCATATCAATCGTTAATTAAAAATGACTAGCGGATGTGGCGCAATGTGAATATCAACTCGTTGGCCAGGTATTAGTGTCGTTGATTGACTGCTTATATCCAAGATATCAGCGCCAACTTTCACTTGATAATGGCATACAGTGCCCAAAAAATGCCTTTCAACAATGCAGCCAAGACCATTGGTATTAGGATGAACTTCAATTTGCTGCGGTCGTAATAATACTTGCCCTTGGCTTCCAATCGGCCAAGGTATTTTTTCAGTACTATTAAGATTTCCAAGAGCATAATCAACTTGATAACTCGTGGTTACAGTAACCGGTAAATAATTACCCGCGCCGAGAAAATCAGCCACGTAGCGCTCTTTTGGCGAACGGTATAAGGTTTCCGCTTTACCATTTTGAATAATGGCGCCATCTTTAAATAATGCCAGCTTATCTGCAAAGACAAATGCCTCATCTTTACTGTGTGTCACAAACACCGCACTCACATTTCGCTTTTTTAATATGGCACGAATTTCCAGCATCATCTCGTTACGTACTTGCGCATCAATATTGGAAAAAGGTTCATCGAGTAATAATAATTCAGGTTGATATGCTAAGGCTCGCGCAATTGAAACTCGCTGCTGCTGTCCGCCAGATAATTCATGAGGATAACGAGATGACAAGCCAGTTAATTTAACCAGCTCAAGCATCTCATCCAACCGAGTAAGGCGCTCCTTTGCATTAAGATTTTTAACGCCAAATAAAATATTATCCGCCACGGTTAAATGTGGAAATAAAGCATAGTCCTGAAAAATCATCCCGACACCACGTTGCTCACTGGCAACAAACACGTCATCACTGCTCATCACCTGGCCACTAATACTGATACTGCCTTGGCTAATGGTTTGCAAACCTGCAATCACGCGCAGCAGTGTGGTTTTTCCGCAACCACTGGGGCCTAATAATGCGACAATTTCGCCTTGCTGCAAGGTAAGATCTAAATGACGCAAAATCACTTGACCTTGATAATCACTACAGATATTTTCAATGGTTAAGGTTGACATAATTAGCCTTGTTGCTCCAAGGAGCGATTAAGATAAATCAATGGAACAAGCCCGACTAACACAATAACAATCGCGGCTAATGCACCATGTTCAAGTTTTTCATCTGAAACAAACTGAAACACATAAGTGGCTAAGTTTTCAAATCCGATGGGGCGTAATAATAATGCTGCGGGCAACTCTTTCATACTTTCAATAAACACCAACAATGCTCCGGCAAAAATCCCTTTACGCAATAACGGTAAATGAACCCGCCAAAGCAGTTGCAATGGGGTTTGCCCCAAGGTAATACATGCCATGTCCAAAGAAGGCGAAATGCGCTTATAACTGTTCTCTAAACTACCGATAGATATGGCAATAAAACGTACACAAAAAGCAAAAATCAGAGCGAACACGCTGCCGGTCAATAACAATCCCGGTCCACGTTCACCCAGCCAATCGTAAACATCGTTAATCGCAAAATCAATAAATGTCAGTGGAACCAAAACACCAATTGCTAGGACTGTGCCCGGCAATGCATAACCAGTAGAACTGAGTCTAGAAGGAAGATAATCACTTTTACGCGGACTGACTCGACGGACAAACATCAATATCAGTGATAACAGCATACACACGGCACTCACGATAGCGGCAATGTATAAGCTGTTAAGGCTATATTGCCAAAAACGTGTATCCCAACTCTCGTTAAAATAATCAATGGCATAAACACATAACACGGTAAAAGGCAGCAAGAAGGCAAGAAATAACAATAAAGTGCAGTAGCCTAGCGCAATCCATGCCTTAGTTGATGACAACACATATCGATCGGCTTCATTGAAGGATGATTGTTTTTGAAATAATTGTTGTTTGCGACGGGCAAACCGTTCAACACCTATCATAGAGAACACCACCAGCAACATAATTGCCGATAATTTAGCGGCAGCCGTTAAACTGCCATAGCCAAGCCATGTGTCGTAAACGGCTGTGGTTAGAGTAGGAACGGCAAAATAGCTTACAGTGGCAAAGTCTGCTGCGGTTTCCATAGCCACTAGGGCAACGCCAACAGCTAAAGCAGGCCTTGCCATGGGTAATGCCAGTCGCCAAAAACTGCGCCACGGACTGCACCCCATTACCCGTGATGCATACAATAAACTTGATGATTGCTCCATAAAAGCGGTGCGGGCTAATAAGTAAATATAAGGGAATAGTACTAACGACAGTATTATTGCCGCTCCGCCGAGGCTGCGTATCGCGGGGAAATAATAATCATGGGGTGATTGCCATTCAAACCAATCCCTTAGTGTACGTTGCACTGGGCCGGCATAATCGAGCATATCAGTATAAACATAAGCAACAATATATGCTGGCATGGCTAATGGAAGCAGTAATAGCCACTGAAAGTATCGTCGAAAAGGAAAGTCACAGCGGGCAATTACCCACGCAGCAGGAATAGCTAATAGCAGCGAGCCGAGTCCAACCAACAACATCAGTAATAAGCTATTGGCTATGTATGTCGGCAACACTGTATTAAATAAATGGCTAAATACAGCTTCGTCAGGAAGAGTGGATTGCACTATTAAGGCAATCAGCGGCAATATTAATATTACCGCGATAAAATAACCAGTAAGCGACCAGCCTCTGGTTAGGCCTAAAATCATAAATAATACCGAGTTAACTCAGCGCACCCAACTCATTTTATCAATACTATTAATCGTAGCAATAGTGCGCTAAAAATGGTTACGTGCGCTTGGCTTGGAGGTTGATCGTCTATTGAGGATCGCCATAATTACAGGTCAAATTTCACTTCGTCGAGTAATTTAACTGCCGCTTGGTGGTATTCTGCCAACTTATAAATCGGTAAGCTGTCGGCCTTAAAATCACCCCATGAGGCCACTAATTCAGACGGAGCCACATCAGCCTTTACCGGATATTCCATGTTCACTTCAGCATACATTTTTTGCGCGACATCTGAGGTAAGGAATTCCATTAATTTAATGGCATTGTCTTTATGAGGAGCATGTTTGGCTAATGCCATTCCTGATACGTTGACATGAGCGCCACGGTTCTTTTGATTAGGAAAATTAATATCGACAGCTTGTGCCCAGCTTTTCTGGTTTTTATCCATTAACATATTGCCGTAGTAATAACTGTTACCGATAGCGATATCACACAAGCCTTCTTTAACGGCTAGTACTTGATCACGATCATTACCCTGAGGCTTACGGGCTAAATTAGCTTTGACCCCTTGTAGCCAGGTTTTCGTTTTCGCTTCACCATCATGAGCGATCATTGAGGCTACTAATGCGACGTTATAAGGGTGTTTACCACTGCGAGTACAAATTTTACCTTTGTATTCAGCTAAGGCTAAGTCCTCGTAATCAATATCAATTTTACCAGTACGATCTTTAGAAGAATATAAATTACGCACCCGCATAGTGAGTGCAAACCAATTATGTTGTTGTGAGCGATATTGAGACGGAATATTATGGTCGATAATGTTGCTTTGGACCGGTGAAACAAGATCTTTATCCACCAAC
Organism: Shewanella sp. SG44-6; assembly: GCF_014164185.1. Lineage (NCBI taxonomy): Bacteria > Pseudomonadati > Pseudomonadota > Gammaproteobacteria > Alteromonadales > Shewanellaceae > Shewanella > Shewanella sp. SG44-6. The sequence continues at coordinate 6,184 of NZ_JACJER010000186.1, forward strand.
TCCATCAAGCGAGAAAAGTCTGATGTCAGCACTACGTCAGCAGGGGATAAACGACCTTCACGCGCTATCCGTTCAGCAATGCCATCTTTAGCAAATACGACATTAACGTCGATACCACTTTGTTGGGTAAATTTTTCAACAATGGGCTCAATCAGGAAAGCTTGGCGATAAGAATAAACCGTTAATGCCTCTGCGGCACTGACCGAAGAAGCCACACAAGCCAAACCTAATAATGCGACACTTTTTAGCAATTTCATTAATCAACGCTCCCTAATTGAAACAATATTGCGCCATCGCCGACGCGATTGATAATGGTTATCAATTGCGATAGGGTAAGTGATCATCTTCAAAGGAGCAAGTGCTGTTTCACTCGGGGCAGTGAATTTTCAAGCGGGGGAAGCAATGACCACAGAAATCAGTGAGCACTGTTGAGGATCTGCCATCACGGCATTAATGGTTATGATTGATGCTGTTACCAATATTTTTCGACTGTTATTTGCCCAGGAGCGCGTCGAAGATTTTTTGCTAATCCTTTTTCCACTAAAGCGATTTGAGCATCCGTTATCATGCCAGGGTTACCGC
>NZ_JACJER010000187.1:0-6751 GCF_014164185.1 Shewanella sp. SG44-6
ATTTAATATAACTGAATTACACTGTAAGCCAACTTAAATCGCCGCCCCCCGTACTCGTATTGATAAAACCTTATCTTAATTTATAGTATCAATGACTTGAGATTGAGTTGATAAAAATTTTTCCACTCCAGTTGGTCAAGACGCATCATATACTCACGCTACATAAACATCACTCACTTATACTCGAGTTAACCATTAGGGTTAGTCAACTTAGGTCCATACTTTAACAAATTGATTAATCCTTAGCACAAATCATACAAACACTAATCTAAACTCAGTTAACTAACGTACTGAAGTGCAAATCCAATAACATTATGATACTCAATGCTATCACCACAAGACACTTCAAGGATCATTGAAATGGCATGGGAAGACCGCACGCCATTTGAAGCCATTGAGCACCTTTATGGCTTAACCGAATCAAATGTGATTAAACTTATGCGCTCATCACTCAAACCCAATAGCTTTAAGTCGTGGAGAGCCCGTGTTAGTGGCCGTAAAACCAAACATCTTAAACTGCGCCCAGAAGGAATTGATAGAGCCTATTGCTCAACGCAATATAAAATGCCTCAAAAGTAATCTCATAAATGATTAACTAAGGTAAAAAAGCAGCATAAAAAAGGGAGATGACAATGCATCTCCCTTAAGATTTATAAGTACTTTAGCCCTCTTTTAACATGTCACTGCACGACTTATTAAGTAACTGACGACAACGCCATACCCCAAGAATCGCCACAATGATTGCTCCAGCAATTGGCGTTATCCCCCACCAAGGCCAATGCATATAAACGACCAACTCAAACACTTGGGTTTTAAGCATGTACAAAGCAAACTCAGCAACAATGACTGCCAATAAACCTGCGATGGCCCCAAGTAAAGCAAATTCAAATCCAGTAGCCGCTCTTAATAACCAACCTGATGCACCAAACGTTCGCAATACCGCCAATTCTCGCTGCCGAGTCGCCATACCAGCTTCAGTCTGGGCTATCAGTACTAAAGCACTGGCCAGTAACACTAGAACCAACACTAATGACAAAGATAATGACACTTGATCGATAATTTGTCGTAACTGTTCAACCATAGCGCCAACATCAATAATCGATACGGTCGGGAATTGTTGGATCAATTGCAGCACCACTTGATTCGCGCTCAGTAGGCTGCCGTCCGCGGCTAATTGCGCATCATTAAGATGAAAGCTCGCCATCGAGGTATAAGCAAATGGCGCCAATGCTTCTGGGGTAAAAATCATGAAAAAATTAGGCTGTAGAGTTTCCCATTGAACCTGCCTTATGCTGGTAACCTTAACCGAGAAGGCTTGATTATCTATGCTATAGGTTAGCTTATCGCCCAACACTATACCTAAGCGATCAGCAACACCAGATTCAACCGACACATCATTGCTAGCCTGATTAAACTCACCTTCAAGGAGCTTATTATTAGGTGGTAAGGTCTCTCGATACGTTAAGTTTAGTTCACGAGAAATACCTACTCGCCCTTCAACACCGTCCTCAGACTGCTTGCCTGAAATCAACTCTTCATCATTAATATGCGTCAAACGACCACGAACCACAGGATAAATGTCAGTCGCATTAATATGATTAAGCGTCAAAAAGTCATTCAATGGTTTAGCATCTTCAGGCGCGATATTGACTAAAAAGTAGTTAGGGGCATTTTCAGGTAACTGCTTTTGCCATTCATTGAGTAAATCTTGGCGCAAAGCCAAAATCGTTAACAGTAATACTAACGCACTGCTAAAACCGACTAATTGCACCGCATTTTGGCGCGCACGGCGGCGAAGACCAGCCAAAGCTAATTGGAAAGGATTGGTGGTTTTCATGCCAATACCATGACCAAAACGGATCATCACAAATCCAAGCACGCTTAATAACAAACCTAATAGTAGTACTGCAAGCACCACTGTCATGGTCAAGGCTAAACTTCTTGAATATAAATAGCCTAACAAAGCCATGGCAGCCAAACTTAATAGCAGATGTAACCACATCCCCAGTTGCAAACCTTCTAATTGACGCTGCAATACTCTTAAGGGGGGAATGGCTAACAAGCGCATTAATGGATAAGCCGAAAACATAAATGCACTAATCAAACCCGTGCTAACGCCCAGTAATACAGGGCGTAAGTATGGTGGTGAATAAGCGGCGATTTCTTTAGGCAGAAATGCCGTTATACCAAGATCAAGTAATACTCCGCCCAGCAGACCCAGTGCAATACCCAGTAATGTCACCAAAGACAGATGCAGTCCGAATAATACTCTAATTTGCTTACCCGAGGCGCCAAAGGTTTTGAGCATGGCAACAACATCATAATGGCGTTGGCAATAACGCTGCGCCGCAATACCAATCGCCGCACACGCAAGGGCTATACCGAGTAAACTGGCAAGCAGCAGGAATCGCTCAGCACGTTGCACCGCCGAAGCGATCGGAGAATCTCCCGACTGCACGTCTACCCATCTTTGGCTGTTATTGAGTAAAGGTTTAGCTTGCTGCTCAAATACGGTTAATTGATCAGCATTTCCGGTAAATTGGTATAAATAGGTCACCCTACTGCCAGGCTGAATAATACCTGTCGCCGCCACGTCATCTAGGCGGATCAGTAACACTGGCGAAGATGCAAACGGATTAAAACCAGCATCAGGTAAACGCTTAATCTCTTCGGTTAGTGATAGCTCACTATTGCCTAACTCAATGCTTTGCGGGAAACCAAGTAAACCACCTAGACGACTCTCAAACCATGCTTGACCTGTCTTTGGCATCGCCTGAGTGACACCACTACTGAGTTCGATATCGCCTTTTAATGGGTAACCATCACCTACAGCTTTGACCGTCACTAACTGAAATTTATCTCCGGAATATACCATCGAATTAAATTGCATATTGGTGACATGGGCGAGACCAAGCTTATCCGCTATGGTCAGCACTTGTGGGTCAAGCTCAACTGGCGAGTCAATAATACGGTCGGCAGCAATAAAGTTGGCCGCTTCACCGTTAATAGCAACTTGTAAACGCTCACTGACTCGCGCAAGCCCAGTTACTGATAACACTGCTAAGGTAATCGCCAATACAATAAGAATTAATTGCCCTTGAGCGAGTTCACGTTTAAACAAGCGCCACGCAATTTGCCATTCCATTAATTAACCTCCGCAGTAAACTCAGAGTGTTGTTGACTCGAGAGATTGACTACATTGGGTTCTGATAAGTGACCATTTTCCATCACTAACTGCCGGCCACAGCGCTTCGCAAGATGCAAATCATGAGTCACCAAGACCAGCGTGGTGTCACTTTCTTGGTTTAAAGCAAACAGCATATCGGCAATTTTGTCACCGTTTACACTGTCCAAGTTGCCTGTGGGTTCATCTGCAAACAATACTTTAGGCTCGCAAATAAAGGCTCTAGCAATGGCAACGCGTTGCTGCTCGCCACCAGATAATTGTTTAGGTAAGTGATTTAATCGATGAGATAAACCAACACGCTCGAGCATGGATTGAGCTTTTTGTTTGGCATCTTTAACACCAGAAAGCTCTGCTGGTAACATGACATTTTCTAAAGCCGTTAACGTGTCAACCAACATAAATGACTGAAAGATAAAACTGACTTTTTTCTTACGCAATGCGGCTTTTTGTTCTTCATTTAACCCAGATAGTGCTACACCATCTAACACAATTTCACCAGAGCTAGGAGTATCTAATGCAGCAAGCAAACCTAGCAGTGTCGACTTGCCTGAACCTGATGGTCCCAAAATGGCGATACTGTCTCCTTGCTTGACTTCTATATTAATGCCGTTGAGGATAGTCAACTCTCCCTCTTGGGTCACGACAGTTTTATTGAGGTTAGTTACAGTAATGGCACTGATATTTCGATCGATATTATTAGACATACAATCCTTCTTCTATTCGTCACTTAAACGCGTGCTTAGTAGTGTGTTTTTACTGATAGTAATGAGTGTACCAACCTATGCTGCCACGATTTTGATATTGGGTGATAGCTTAAGTGCAGGCTATGGCATGTCAGAAGAGCAAGGATGGGTGCAATTACTCCGCAACGAACTGCCACAGCATCAAATTATAAATGGCTCTGTTAGTGGTGAGACCACGGCGGGAGGATTACGAAGACTCCCGGGTTTACTGACCTCAAGCCAACCTGACTTAGTTGTCATTGAGCTAGGCGGTAACGATGGATTGCGGGGTTTTCCGCCCAGCAAACTGAAATCAAATCTTACACAAATCATTACCTTATCACAGCAACATGGCGCCAATGTTTTATTAACCGAGATAATGGTACCACCTAACTACGGCCCTAGGTACGCCAAATCTTTTACTCAGATTTACCACCAATTGGCCGATGAATATAGCATTAAGCTAATACCCTTTTTCATGCAAGATATTGCGCCAGACAAATCTCTAATGCAGCGTGATGGCATTCATCCAAATGAGCAGGCGCAACCTACTATTACGCAATGGATGTTACCTTGGATCACTCAAGTATTATCCGAGTAAACACTTAAAATTAAATGAGTTTTGCTTAATATGTTAAAAAAAAATTAATATAGTGATCAAAAGTCATTTTAATTTAAGCATCTGTGTTTAAAATGGACACAGCAAGCAGATTAAATCACAATCAATAAATAACGATAAACTTTAGACAACAACAAAGGCAATAAGGAAATAATATGTCCGTCAGTCGTCAAAAAAAAGTATACTTGCCAACAGCAACACGTAAAAATCAATACATTACCATTGGTTTTCCATTAACCGATGAATACCTTAATACGTATGCTGACTTAGAAACTTGTTATGATGAGTTTAGTAAACTTGTCTATCAACTCGCCGAAAAACAAGAATTATATAACGTCCACGTTGTCACCACTGACAAACTGCCTATGGTTCGTTTCCATAGCGAAGCTTACTGCTTAAGTTCAAACGAACAATTACGTTTCTTTTATAATCCAGCCCACCATGAAGCTAACCGAATCCACAGCACCCCTGGGTTTCGAGCACGCAAATTACGTATTGTGTTCCTAGCCACAGGTGATGATCTACGCAGTAATTCAGCGAGTTTCCACAGTAAAGTTCAGCATTTTATTTCTGAACTAGCGCCATTATTGCCCGTTAAGAATGTGCCGATAAAAATTCGTGACCATCAACATATTTCTTATGACTTTTTTGCCAAAGCCAAAGGCTTAAAAGAAACTTATGGGTATAAATTACGAGCGGTTGATAGTCGCTACCAACGTCGTCACTGTGAACTGCCTGAAAACGTCAGTACTCTAAACTACGTTACCATCAATATCCCAGTTGATCGCAGGATTAAAAAACAATTACTGGCTAATGATAATGTCGACTTTGGCAGTATTTATCAAAATGTTTATGACAAGTTTGTCCAAGCTACGCAAAGTAAACAATTAAGCCGTGTCGCTATGGTTGCTAATGGTAAGTTGCCATTGGTACGTAATAGTAAATATGAGCAACTTACTAGCACTGATGAATTCCAAATGATTGGTTTTGACCCAAATGTCCAATCACCAGCACCTATCGGTCACTGGGACAGCAATAAACTAGTCGATGTATTTCGTTTTGTTATTGTCGCTGGCAAGAGTGATGAAACAGATGAAGGCTATGGTCGCTTTATGAACCAAGTTGAAGATGCGTTACGAATATTTACGCAAGAATTTGATATCGACAAAGAACACGTTGATGTCATCTTACGCTTCCACCAGCATATTAGTTATAAAGCACAATAATCTGAATCATTCAGTTTGATGCTTAATATAAAAAACGACAGCAAAGGCTGTCGTTTTTTTATGATAAAACGTTTTACTTACCATAATCAGATTAAACCGATTGATTGCGCTCAATCAGTTTATTCATGACAGCATTAACTGATAACGAGGCACCATGGGCAATTTTATCAGCCAGTTTTTTCTTCATTTGATATCTAATTTTGATGACTTGATGAGTTTTTACAAAGTTTAGAATCACATCATCACTGGTAGACACTTCATCAATCAAGCCTAAATCGATTGCTTGTTGACCATACCAATGCTCTCCAGTGGCAACTTTGGCGATGTCCATACTTGGACGATAACGACCAACGAACGCCTTAAATAGCACGTGTGTCTCTTCTAACTCTTGTTGGAATTTAGCACGACCTTCATCTGTATTCTCACCAAATACCGTTAACGTTCGCTTAAAATCACCGGCAGTGTGTTGCTCATAGTCAATATCATGCTTTTTAAGTAAACGATTGAAGTTAGGCACCTGCGCTACAACCCCTATCGACCCAACAATAGCAAATGGTGCGGCATAGACTTTGTTAGCCACACACGCCATCATATAGCCACCGCTTGCTGCCACTTTATCAATACAAATCGACAAGGGGATATTGGCTTGGCGTAAACGGTCTAACTGACTTGATGCTAGGCCATAGCCATGAACCATACCGCCACCACTTTCAACATTTACCAGCACTTGATCATCTTTATCGGCAATAGTTAGAATAGCCGTCACCTCTTCACGTAATGAGGCTACCTCACTGGCATCAATACTGCCTTTAAAATCAATTACAAATACTTTCCCTTTGGTTAAATCTTGTTTCTCAGCGGCTTTCTCTTCTGCTTTTACTTGCTTTTCGTAGGCCTTAAATTGCTTTTTAGTCAGTAATTCTTCTTTCAACTCGTGTTTAAGTTGAATTAGCTCGTCTGAAATATCGGTCAGGCGTAATTCACCTTTATCAGCTTT
>NZ_JACJER010000188.1:0-6679 GCF_014164185.1 Shewanella sp. SG44-6
AATCCGCCTTGGCTAAAGTCGTACTTAGACAATTCTTGCTGCAATAGTTGGCTTGCTTGGCCAAGGCGGATTTTTATTGATGTCTTGCTATACCAGTATGACAAGCGACTATTTATTTGTGGCGTTATTAAGCGCTAAGTCGTCGATGACTGTCTTAGATGACATGGAATTGTCGCAAAATAATCACTTAGATTTAAACAATATTCAACTGGCCGCCCGCATTGATTTAACTGAGTGGCAGGCCGATAAAAGCTCGCGTAAATATATTTCGTTTATTCGTGGTCGTGCGGGCCGTAAAGTTGCCGACTTCTTTTTAGATTTTATGGGCTGTGTTGAAGGGGTTAACATCAAAGCGCAAAACAAAACCTTGATCCATGCGGTTGAAGACTTTGTTGCGGGCAGTGAGTTAACCAAAGATGAACGTCAAGAGTGCCGTAACAAGGTCTTTGACTATTGTTCTGAGCGCGCGGGCTCTGGTGATGTGATTGAAGTTAAAGATTTAGCTGACGAGTTAGCTGATTCCGGCATGGATTCATTTTATGATTTCGCCTGTGGTGGCAGTTATGAGTTGGATGATGAGTTTCCGGCAGATAAAGCCAGTTTACGCAGTTTGAAGAAGTTTTCAGGCACTGGCGGCGGAGTAACATTGAGTTTTGATGGCGGCCATTTAGGTGAACGGGTTATTTATGATCCTATTTCTGACACCATTTTGATAAAAGGTGTGCCGGCCAATTTGAAAGATCAATTGGATCGTCGTTTAAAAGGTGAGTAACTTAAGCAGAACTCAAGCTGAGCTAACTCAATCTGGGTAGTGTGTTGTTATAGCGTCCTATCTGGGCGCTTTTTTATATCTGCTGAAAACACTAATGAAGGTTTAGCGCATGTTATGCTGTTGTGAGTTAGCAGCTGAAGTCACTTTATGTGATGTTACACATTGGTTTTTTATGGGAATGTTATGTTGAATATCGTGATCGTTGGCGCGAATATTAATGATGAAAATAGCCATTCTTTACATCAGTATCCAGATAATTAAATAGCCTAAGTGGCGCTTAATTCAGCACAGTCTAGTCTAGACTTATCTCATGTCTTATTTCACGAATGATGTCGCTGGTACGATCTTTGGCGCAGTTGAATATTTTACTTTTCATTCATTTGTAGTTGAGTAAACTAGCGCCACTTTTTGAGTGTTTTTTGTTTATTGTGCTTTATAGCCTAATGAACTTTGGGGGAGCGATGATTACTGCATACGCCTATCAAAATAGAGAGTTAATCACCACCGAATTGAAAGTGGGCGATAAAGTGCCCGAGTCGACCTTATGGTTAGATTTATTGAAACCCGATGACGAAGAACGTCAGTGGTTGAGCTTGTTTTCAGCTGAAGAAGTGCCCGACGAAGAAGATATTAAAGAAATTGAGGCATCAGCACGTTTTTATCAAAACCAAGATGGTTTACATATTAACTCGTTGTTTCCTCAACGGGTGAGTTCAGATGTGCGTGCAGTGAACGTGTCATTCAACTTACGTGAAAATTTTTTGCTGACAATGCGTGAGGAAGACGTTGGTCTTATCCGTTTATTGCGTAACTACTTGCGTTTAGGTCGTTTAGATATTACCACCCCACAAGGGTTATTATTAGAGTTATTTACCCTAAAAGTAGATTATCTATCTGACTTAATTGAAGATGTTTACAGTGTATTAGAAAATGTCAGCGAGCAAGTGTTTAATGATGAAGAGCTTGATGACGTATTTAAACTGATCACCTTGCAAGAAGACTCTAACGGTAAAATTCGATTAAGTTTATTGGATACCCAGCGCTCCTTGCGTTATATGCAACGTTATTATCGTGATCGTTTGTCGGATGAAAACTTGAAGGATATTCGAGAGATGTTATCGGATATTGAATCATTGATGCCACACAGCCAATTTATTTTCGATAAGTTACAATTCTTGCTTGATGCAGCCATGGGATTCAGTGGCTTGCAACAAAACAAAATTATTAAGATATTTTCGGTATCGGCGGTGGTTTTTTTACCTCCCACGCTCATTGCCAGTAGTTATGGGATGAATTTTCATATTATGCCCGAACTCGATTGGCGATTTGGCTATCCCATGGCGGTCGGATTAATGCTTGCCAGCGCAGCGGGAACTTACTTTTTCTTTAAACGAAAAGGCTGGTTATAACCACAAATTATGCTACAAGAAAGCCATCAATTGTTGCCAATTGATGGCTTTTTTATTTCTCAACAAGGGTGTATCAATTTGTGAATAAGGTCGTTGAATTTTATCATTATTGACATGACGACAACCCAAAAACAGTGTCATTTAGCTGGCTAGCTTTGACCGATACCTAAGCTGATTTGTTCTCGAGGATTTAGGTATTTATGAATTTTCTCAGGCAATGCGGCGGCAGGTAAACTGCGGACAATGGTGAGTCCTTCTTGTTGTAAACTAATGATAGGGGCTAAATCTTTAGGTACTAACTGATCGTATACCACAATATTGGGACACAATAAGTGTTGTAAGTTTACTGACATCACCAAGGCAAATTGGCCACTGGATAACTCGATAATACTCCCAGGAGGATAAACACCTAATAGTTTGATTAGTTTACTAATATACTCAGCATTTAGTTTATTTTTATAATTTTTATATAATAAACCTAAAGCGATACTGGGCGGCTTAGGTTTGATTTGATTAGTACCATTACATAGATTGTCATATTCATTGATCACCGCGATCAATTGCGACAACTTGTCTATCTTGTCTGCTTTAAGGCCTTGTGGATAACCACTCCCATCTAAAAATTCGTGATGATTAGCAATTAATGGTTTAGCCTCTTCCGGGAAATTATCTGCAAGTTTAAGGAAGTTAATGCTCATTAAAGGGTGTTGTTTAATAAAGTTTTCTTCTGGTGTGGTCAGAGGTACCCGCTTATTGAGAATATTACTTGGAATTTTGAGCTTACCTATATCGTGAAATAGCGCCCCCATACCAATAGTCTCTACCTCTTGGCGATTCCAGCCCAGCTCTTTTGCCATCAACATACACAGCATGGAGACGTTAAGTGAATGATGGTAAATATGTTCATCATTTTTAGCATCGGCCATTAAATGCAAGGCTAAGTTATCACTGTTGAGTAGCATGGTGGTCATGTTACTAATGAGATCTTTGGCCTCGATAACCGAGTTAAGAGGTCTGCTGCCGATTTTAGCGACCATGGAATGCATCATTGACACTGAGCGATTAAATTGTTGTTCGGTTTTCTTTAAATCGCGTTTGAGTTTTTGTTGTTCATCTATCTGCGCTGATTTTTGACTGAGCATTTGCTCTTTACGTGCATCGAGTGTTTGCTGGTCAGGTGCTGTAACGTCAGCCGTGTCAGATGTTACCGGTTCAATGTCGCTTTTATCAGGATCAAAAAAAACATCCTTTAGCCCTAATCCTTTGATGAGCTCTATTTGTACTGTGTCTTTAATTTTAAAACTGCTGAACAAAAAAGGATGGTCTTTCCAAGAAATAGGCAAGCGGATAAAAGTACCCACTTCTAATTGATCTACAGATATTTTTTGATTTTTTTTCATATTCAATCGATAGTTACTTTGAAGAACAAAGAGGTATGTTGTGCATTGCGCTTTACAGATGCTTTATAGGCATGGCAGCATACTACTATACATTTATTAACAATAGTTACTCCCTATGGATTTTATTGAAGTATATCCCAATGCGATAAGTAATGACCTATGTGATCGTTTAATGGCAGCATTTAATGCTCATCCTAGTGTGGGGCCTGGTCATACTGGTTTTGGCATTGATACCGACAAAAAGCGCAGTCGTGACTTAATGTTAGACGCTTTTGATGATTTAGCTGAATTGAAAAATGAGCTATTAGCGGCAACATTTACTCACATTAGTGATTATTTTACCCAATATTCATTAACCCTTATGGGGGCCGTGTCAGTGCAAGTTGCTGATGAAAATGGTCAAGCTCAAACCCTGACCCCTGATAATTTTGAAACATTAGGTCGGCCAAGGGCTGCAGCGTTAACTAAGTACTTGTACCGCAGTGGTAGTATCAATGTGCAGCACTATCAGCAAGGTGTCGGTGGCTATCCGCATTGGCATTCAGAGCAATTTCCACAAAATGGCCATAATGAGGCGCTTCATCGGGTAGTGTTATACATGTTTTATCTTAACGATGTAGAAGAGGGCGGTGAAACGGAGTTTTATTATCAGCAGCGTAAAATAAGTCCTAGAAAAGGCACTATGGTCATAGCACCGGCCGGCTTTACTCACAGTCATCGTGGTAATGTGCCCATTAGCAACGACAAGTATATTGCCACTTCTTGGGCAATGTTTAATCGTGCAGAGCAGCTTTATGCGCCATTAAGTTAATGATCACTGTCGAGTAAAGCGTGTTGTTGCTGTATTTACTGCCCTGATAGCTTGCTTAGGTACTTATGTTTAAATGATATTACGTCGTTGCGGAGAGCTGGATCACAAAGGCTGCTCCGCCTAATTCACTGGTCGTAATGGTCATGGTGCCGCCATAACTGCTAACAATTTCATGACATACAGCTAAACCAATGCCTTGTCCTGATGATTGGGTATCGGCTCTCATTCCGCGTTGAATGATTTTTTGTTTAATGGCGTCATCAACTCCAGGGCCATCATCTTCGATACTAAGCTGAATCATGTTGCCATCAAGATGCTGGGCGGTTACTTGTACCTTGTTACTACACAAGCGAAACGCATTTTCCATTAAGTTACCCAATAACTCCATTACATCCCCTTTACTGAGCGGTAAGTGTAATGACGCCGATACTTGCAGTGTGAATATAACGTGTTTGTCCCGATAAATCTTATCAAGCATTTGTGCCACTTGTTGGGCAATAGGTGCGACCTTTGTTTGTTGTTGACGTAAGCCTTGCTGGCCTAACATGGCACGTTTGAGCTGATACTGCACCAGATGATCCATATCATTGATTTGTTCTAGTATCTTTTGCTGTTGCTGCTGACGATCTAAAGAGTCATCGTCAATGATGGCAATGCTGGCAGCAAGACGTGTCTTTAAACTATGAGCCAAATCATTCATCGCATTTTGATAGCGAGTCTGACGTTGATCCGTTTGGTCCATAAGCTGATTTAACGCCATCGTGATACCGTGTAATTCAACGGGATAATCCTGTGAAAGGCTTTTTTTATGTCCTTGTTGTAGTTGTAATAGTTCTTGTTTTAATTGTGTTAACGGCCGCATTCCCCAATAGGCTGCACTGACTAACAGTAGTAATGCAATAGCCATGACGATGGCTAATCTAAAATAAGTTAATCGGTTAAATTGTTTAAGTTCCGTTTTTAATGCCGTCGCGTCTTTTAAAATTAATAGATGATACATTTGATCTTCAACATCAATACTGAGCAAATAAGCAAAGTAGCTTTGCTGGGCGTCAAAATTAAGATAAAACGGCGGTAAATCTTCTTTTATTTGAAGATATTTTTCACAGATGTTATTCAATTTTAAGCTAATCGCGAAATCAGAACGCCATAAAGTGTGATAAGCACTATTACAAGTCGCCATAATATATTGCGTATCAACGTCATCACCTTCACGTGCTTGGGTGATGGGGATTAAATTGTTTTCGCGAAACTCCGCAGCAATGATAGGTAATTTAGCGATTAACGCGCTGGTGGTTTGGTTATAACGGTTTTGGGCATGGAGCAGGGTAATTAACCAAGCCAGACCAAATCCCACTAATGTGATAATGGCCAAGGAAGTAACAAACATTCTTGTTAGCAGGCGTTTTTGAGGTCGGGGAATTAGTCGCATGGGTGATTAAATTTATATCCTTGACCGCGAAGAGTCACAATCGCCTCTGCTATTCCGCCCTGAGCCAGTTTTTTTCTTAATCTACTGATTATTACTTCAATGGTATTGGGATCGCCTTCCTTGTCTGCATATACCACATCAAGTAAACGCTGCTTAGCGATAACTTCATGACTATGGCGCATTAAGTATTCCAAAATAAGGTATTCAAAGGCCGTGATGTCTAATGGTGTTTGATTCAGTGTCACGTTTTTTGCTGCCATATCAATTTGCAGCGCCCCACTGGTGATCGTTGAACTCACAAAACCACAGCTGCGGCGTACGATGGCGTCTAGCCTAGCGATGAGTTCTTCTTTTTGAAATGGTTTAACTAAATAGTCATCGGCGCCAGCATTAAGCCCTTCGACTTTGTCTTGCCACATGAGTCGTGCGGTTAAAATGAGAATCGGGGCTTTGATATCGGCACTACGGAGCATTTTGATTAAGCTTATTCCGTCTTGATCGGGTAAACCTAAATCAATAATAGCAGCATCTATCGGATAGTTAGTCGCTTGATAAAATCCCTCTTTTGCGGTTAATGCGACTTGTACTTGGTTGCCTTGCGCAGATAACTGAACCTGTAAGTGATGTGACAAAATAGGATCGTCTTCAATAACCAATATGCGCATAATTTATCCTTGTTTCGCCGCTGCCTTAGGTAAAATGTGCTCGATTAGTATTACCTTATCAATCTTTTAGGTTAAATATTAAATAGGCTTTGGGTTTACCCGATCAAGACGGAATAAGCTTAATCAAAATGCTCCGTAGTGCCGATATCAAAGCCCCGATTCTCATTTTAACCGCACGACTCATGTGGCA
>NZ_JACJER010000189.1:0-6586 GCF_014164185.1 Shewanella sp. SG44-6
GCCTGTTTATAATAAAATTTTAATTTATTGCGGTCTTTTATTAAAAATCTAATAAACTGTGGTGCTTTATGATGTCGCAGTCGCTAAGTTTCCCCTAATAATAGCGAATTCACTGTCGATACAATCATGTTTAACCATTATGTCTTTGGCACATTAAAGCTTGTTGCTCGTTGCCAGATCTTAACCGTAATAATGTCTTTACATAACATGACTATCATAAACTTAAAAATAAAACTCACCACTATTCGTCTCTTATCAATAACAGGATTACATATGACACCGGCGGCAACATCACCAAGCCAACTAAACACTACCGCCATTTTACTCGTGTTAGCGCTAGGCACCTTTATTTTGGGATTATCTGAATTTTCGATGATGCCAATGCTGCCATTAATTAGCGAGACATTTGCCTCTACTCCATCTCAAAGCGGTTATGCTATTAGTGCTTATGCGATAGGGGTTGTTGTCGGTGCACCGATTTTGATGCTGACAACTGCCAATATGAAAAAACGTCATGCATTGGCGATATTTCTGACATTAATGTTTATCTCAAATGGCTTAAGTGCCATGGCCACTTCACTTGAACAGCTTATTGTATTTCGCTTTTTAAGCGGTCTACCTCACGGCGCTTATTTTGGTGCCGCGATTTTATTGGCTGCCGATATTGCCCCACAACATAAACGTGCCAGCTATATGTCTAAAGTGTTTATGGGCTTAACCATAGCGACCATTGTTGGGGTTCCAATTGTCACTTTAGTCGGCCAAAACTTAAGCTGGCGCTATTGTTTAGCAGGTGCATCTGCTCTCGCTTTAATCGCACTTGTGTGCGTCTATGTGGTAATTCCAAAAATAGAAAATAGCCAACCATCTAATTTAATTAATGAATTTAGCGTGTTGAAAAATAAATTGGTGTGGTCAATTTTAGGCATTGTGATTATTGGCTTTGGCGGTGTGTTTTGTATTTACACTTATATCGCCGACACCATCTTAGTGGTGACACAAACCCCAGCCTACACGATTTCAATTGCCATGGTGATGTTTGGTATTGGTTGTACCTTAGGTAACTACGTATTAGGCAAAGCGGCCGATCGCGCCGCCTTAAAAACCACAGGTATCGCATTAGTGTGTACGATTATATTTTCTGTTGCCTATGTCAGCGCCAGCCATAATATTTGGCTATTGTATGCGGTGATTTTCTTTATTGGTTGCAGTGTGGGTTTAGCCACATTAATTCAAACCTTACTGATGGACGTATCGCCAAATGGTCACGCCATGATAGGTGCATTAGTGCAATGTTCATTTAACACTGCCAATGCTATCGGCCCTTGGGTGGGCGGTATGTTTATCGCACAAGGTGCAATGCCTAACGAGACCGGTTATGTGGCGGCTGTGCTATTTGCCGGCGGTTTAATCATGTGGCTGTTAAGTTATCTGCAAATGAACAAGAAAAATACTCAACTGGAACAGTGTTCAGCATAAATTAACAACGCTTTCCATTTTATGGAAAGCGTTGTTAGCTTCAAACTAGGTGCCAATATTAACGTGTGTGAATTTTAGCAGGAAGTGACTGACGAGCTGCCGCACCGACTACCCAATCAAGTAATACGCCTTTACCTTGACGGGTTAGGTTAATTTCCAAATGGCCAGAAGTTTGTCCCATTAATACTTCATGGCCTCTGCTTGATAAGCATGAGATGCATTATAAAAATACCGCAACGGATAATGTTATGGTTTAGCTTGTAAGCAGCCTTCAAAACTTTCTCAATGCCCATAAAAGTAACTAGAGAAAAATGCACTATCTAGTTAAGGGGACAACTTTAAGAAAACCCATTGGTGAAATCATCTAGGGGTTATTTTTAAGCCATCTTTTATTAATAACACAATTATCTCGTTGACCTAAAAAATGATCAACGGTTCAAATAATGGCTGTCATTGATATACGTTACATTGAGATTTTTAATTTTTTTAAGCGTAAATATAAAATAAATACCTTAGCGGTGAAATATTTCACGGGTTCTGCCTGTCTATACTGATTACATTACCCCACTAGGAATAATAAAAATGACAATTCGTCGATATCAATTACTGTCAAAAATCTGTTTACTCTCTAGTCTTTCTATTCTATCAACGTCACTTTACGCATCAGAACAAACCATGCAAGAAATCGTTGATGCTGTTAATGGCACACCTGATATGGCGAGTCGAGAAGCAGGTAAAAAAGTCAAACTGCGCAATCATGCTAAAGGATTCTGTACCTCTGGATATTTTGCACCTAACCCTAAATTAAATGATGAATTAGCGATTCCTTTCTTTAATCAATCAAAGATTAATGTCACCGCGCGTTTTTCAATGGGTGGCACAAATCCACACGCGTCAGATAAAACTGCCGGACGCTTTATGTCACTTAAAATTGATGGTGACAAAGAAAACCTCAATTTTGTCACCACAAACTCACCGGTATTTTTTGCCGGTAACCTAGATGATTTTTTTACTTTTCAAGTTAAAGTAAAACAAGGGCCAGAAGGCAAACAATGGTTAATCGATAACAAACCCGATGCCAAGGCATTTTTTGACTTCGTTAAACAGTTGCCACCCAGTGCCAGTTTTGCCAATAGCCCGTATTTCGGTGTTAATAGCTTCCTATTCACAACCAAAAATAACGACATAGTTCCTGGTCGTTGGATTTTTGAGCCTGCTGACGGCGTCGTCAATTTATCTCAAGCTCAACTTGCAGAGCTTCCAGATGACTTTTTAAAAGAAGAATTATTAACACGAATTAAACATCAACCCGCAGTCTGGAATTTATTCATTAAGCTTGCAGAAAAAGATGATGAAATTAATAACCCAACGGTACTTTGGCCTGAAGACAGACAGCGTTTATTAGTTGGCCAAGTTATCATTAACGGCGAAAGAGATAACGAATCAACGATCCAAACATGTGGCAATGGTATTTTTAACCCTGTGTTGTTACCAAAAGGGATTACACCGTCAGCGGATCCTATTTTAAATGCACGGACTCCGGCTTATATTGAATCGTTTATTAGACGTCAGTAATAGCCGCTGACCGACACAGCATGATCCATTACATCTTCAGCAGGATCATGCTGTGAGGTTAAGTCAGCCAGCGATATTTGCATTACGCTAAATGAAATCGTTATGGCTGCTCACTAGTAATTAACCTGCCTAGCTTATGAATTTGTTAACTAACAAGGATCTATAATGAGCCTAATTGTCTATGGCGTGCCACTTTCTCCTTATGTACGTAAACTGCGTTTATGTCTAGCCGAAAAACAGCTCGATTATCAGTTGGTCATTGTATTGCCCTTTGATCAACCGGCTTGGTTTAAAAAACTCAATCCTCTGGGGCGTATTCCAGCAATGAAGGATGGTGACTTAACCTTGGCTGATTCCAGCGTGATCTGCCAATACCTTGAAGATAAATATTGCGAGCTTACCCCTTTACTAGGACAAACCGTAGAGCAACATGCCAAGGTACGTTGGTTAGAAAAATATGCTGATTATGAGTTGGCACCACTGGTTACCTTTACCCTATTTCAACAGCGTATAATTAATCCCAGTATGGGCCATCTTTGCGATGAACATTCGGTAATGTCAGCTTTAAATGAAAAACTCCCCATCCACTTTGATTACTTAGAACACACCTTAGGTAATGCTAAATTCTTTGTGGCAGACACCTTAAGCCTCGCCGATTTAGCGTTTGCTTCTCAAATGGTCAATATGGAGCACGCAGGAGAGCAACTAGATGCACAGCGTTGGCCGAATCTTTCAGCGCTTTATACGCGGATCAAGGCCAGAGCATCAATGGCGGATTTATTACAAGGTGAGCAAAAAATATTATCTTCATTAAAAAAAGCCACATCAAAGCAAGCGTCATTTGAAATCTAATCAATAAAGGTGTGATGACAACGCAATGAGTCATGCAAAAAATCTCCCTTGTACCGATGATTTTTAATGATATCAATTGATTATATTACGAAAAATAATCTGTAAACCTTCTTTGTCGACTAAATAATGGCAAGCGGTTTACCCAGTCTTTTGATTTTATCAATAGGCCGAACAACCAAGCATATTTGAATAAATGCTAAAATAGACAAAAACCTTATTCACATTGAGCTGAAACCTCAGTCGCTTCGTATTTAATAACAATCGTCATCACAAAGAGCACTATAATGTTTTCATTTTTAAAGCCAGATCCAGTAAAAAAATTGCGCAAAAGCTACGATGCAATACTAGAGCAAGCCATGCAAGCGCAGCGAAAAGGCGATATTAAAACCTACTCTTTACTGACGGCTGAATCGGAACAAATTTGGGCTAAAATAGTCAGTTTGGAAGCAGCGAGTAAATAATCCTATACAGAGCCAATACAATGAGTAAGAGATCAATGAAAGTCATCATTGTGGCTCGGGTAATATAGGTTCACTTGAATCCATGTAGGTTAAATAGTTTTGCCAAATATTATGAGTACGCTGCACCGTAAGTTGCAGCATACATCCTTGATACATAACCCCTCTTATTGTGCCACCACGCCATAATTGGTATATCGCATGGCAATAAGACTCTCGATAAGTCAGCCAGTCTCTTTGCGATAGCTGGAGTGCTTCAAGCACTACAGGATCATCATGAAAAGTGTCACTAGCCTTAGCAATATATTCATCTAACCTAACTTGCGCCACTTCAAACTCCTGTCTCGCGCATTGATTAATATCAACCGTACTCATTGCTGCATCGCAATAGATATCATGTTCAGTTTCTTGTGCCCTGCTGGCACCACTTATGATTAATGTGAAGCTGAGTAACCCTACAGCCATATATGCCTTCATTGCCAACACTCCTGTGGTGTTTACCTTAATTCAACAATCATTTGTAGCTTATTGATAGTGAGAATAATGCTATTGTATTAATTTTGCTAATAAGTGCTTTGTATCTATAAAGGATAATCACTAAAATCACTTTATCAGTCATCGCTAATCATAAGTTAGATAATAAGGATATTATATTTTGCCTCTTGATCAACTGCCGATCCATTTCGCCCAAAAAACTGATTTAGCTGATATCCATCAACTTGAAAAGACGATATTTGGTGAACCTTGTTACCCTGCCTTTTTCTTTAGACAAGCTTTTGATTGCTGGCCTAAAGGACTATTAGTTGCCAAACAGGATAGCTCATTATTAGGCTATTTATTATGGGTTGAGTCGAACGCTCAAGCTGGTGATGCTTGGATTTTATCATTGGCCGTTGCAACACAAGCTCGTGGTAAAGGAATTGCTCGTGGACTAATCAATCACGCTATCGCTACTGCCCGCGGTGAATCCAATGGGGCAATTAAACGTTTATTACTTACAGTTGCGCCTAAAAATCTTGTCGCTTTGTCTTTATATCAATCAATGGAATTTATTATTCTGACTAACGAAAATGATTATTTTTCCCCTGGTGAAGCAAGGTTAATACTGGCGCTCAAATTGTAATTTAAGCCTGCGCCTAGCTAATCATCGCGCCGATAAATAATACCCTTGAAATAACCCTCAGTTAATCACTGATTATCGAGAATCATTAAGCTGACAAATAAGTAATTTGTGAACCACAGCCAACAATCAGCCATCATTTAACGCTATGCTGCATTATTCATCGCCAACGACATACACACTTGTAACACTTTCGTAGTGGCACTATTGGCATTCGTTGTGGCGTATTAATGAGGAAGAATGGTATGTGGTGGCGAGTAACCATAATTAGTTTAGCTTACCTGTTATTAGGCGCGCATTTTTTACGTTTTGACCAGCACGTCTTAGCCATTATTGCCATGACCTTACCATTACTCATGCTTATTCGGCATTCATTTACCCACACATTACTCAAGATAGGTTTACTGGTAAGCGTAGTATTTGTCTGGTCGGTCAGCGCATTTAATTTTATTGATATGCGCATTGCACTGCAACAACCTTGGTTAAGATTGGCCATTATTATGCTGTCTGTGATGGTATTTACTGTGTTTGCCGCCTTTTCAACTAACGGCCTCAATCAAAAATTGAGACGTTAGTTAATAAAAAATAAGCTTATTTTTTCGGTTTAATCCATTTATAAATAGTATCTTTACGGTACAGCAATAACGCCGCAAACAGCACAATATAAATACTCGGCTCAATAATTTCAGACTTTACCGACCAATAAAAATGGATAGGTGCCAAAATCGCAGCCAGATAAATCCAATTATGTAATGACTGCCAGCGCTTTCCCATGCGGCGTTTGATGCTATTAGGTGACGTTAGCGCCAGTAATAAAATGATTAGTAATGCCGCTGCGCCAA
This sequence comes from Shewanella sp. SG44-6, assembly GCF_014164185.1. Taxonomy (NCBI): domain Bacteria; kingdom Pseudomonadati; phylum Pseudomonadota; class Gammaproteobacteria; order Alteromonadales; family Shewanellaceae; genus Shewanella; species Shewanella sp. SG44-6. The sequence goes on from NZ_JACJER010000189.1 coordinate 6,327, forward strand.
CTAAAATATAAGGCCGCTTAATCACCTCTTCAAACAATAATCCCCACGCAAACAGTAAGTCTAAACTGATAAAAGCACTAATATGTAACAGTGCATAGGCACACACATATAAGCTCACCAAGCGGCGAGTTTGGATTAGCGCGGCTATCTTAAAACGTTTAGCGATAGGTGAAATAAGCAAAGTAGCTAACAAGCTATTAAGCGCTCCCATGCCCGTATAATGAATAATATACTGCACAGGATCGCCGCCCGCATTGTCA